>CAIWHP010000062.1 GCA_903912445.1 uncultured Lentisphaerota bacterium | reverse complement strand
CCAGAATGGTTTTGGCCATGGCCGCATCATCAGTGCGCTGCCCCCACCCCGGCTCGGTAAAATCCGCGCCCTTCAGGCTCTTGCCCTGCGCGTCTTTCGCCGCTCCATCCGGGCCATGGCAGCCTGCGCAATTCATCTGGTAAAATTGCCGCAGATCCTTTGCCGCCGCCTCCCCCGCGCCCGCGCGGACCACGCCAGCCACCAGCACGACCAGGCAGATTGAAACAACACCGCGCATAGATCCCTCCGTTCGTACGTTCCGTTGACCACACTGGAGCTTCGCGCGCCCGCGCTCCCGCTGGCGCGCGACGCCCGTTAGCCGCCGCCCTGCACCTTGCCTTTGAAGTAGCTCGCCTTGATCCAGTTCCAGTTCAGGACCACGTGCAGCAGGGCCGCTGCGGCAAAGGCCAGTCCCGTCGCCCTGTGAACCGCCAGAAAGGTCTCCCGCGTCAGGAAGCCCCTCAGCACGCCCGTGAGGATCTGGCTGAGCGCCAGCAGGCCGAGGATCGGATTCAGCACCTTCAGTGCCTCATTACGCTTCATGCCGCGCTCCTCCCGTTAGCTGACCCCTGGCCGCAAAACACTTGGCCCTATCACGCCGGGCATTTCCGAAGGTGTTTGACCAGCGCATCCACACTGCATGTGGCAACGCCGACATACTGGTCTGCGCCGCCGTAATACACGAACAGCGTGCCGTCTATCACCACGTTGCCGCAGGGAAAGACCACGCCGTTGTAGAGCCCCTTGGTCTCGTACGTCTCCTCCGGCTGCATGATCCAATCCGGCGTCCGCCCCAGGATGCGGGAAGGATCCTTAAGGTCGAGCAGCATGGCCCCGACACGATAGTACCAGTCCGGCCCGACTCCATGATACAGCAGCAGCCAACCATGTTTGGTCTTGAGGGGCGGCGTGCTTCCTCCGATCTTCTGGCATTCCCAATCATACTTGTTCTTGGCCAGGAGCTTGCTCTCGCGGAAGTTGAGCATGTCGTCGGAATACGAGATCCACATCGCCGCGCGCTCGGTGCCGTATTTCTTCCCGACCCACTGCATGGGCCGGTGAATCATCACATAGCGTCCGTCAATCTTCTCCGGAAAGAGGATGACGTCCCTGTCGTCAAACATGGGGTTCGTCAGACGTCCTGCGCGCCTGAACGACTTGAAATCCTTCGTCAAGGCAAGGCCTGACGACGTCCAGTTCGACCGCAGGCTGTGCGGATAATCGGGCGGGCACGGCTCCCCGCGATGTTTGTTCTTCTCCATCGGGAGCCAGTACTGGCCAGGAGCCGAGGCCCGGCAGGCATACGTAATGTAATAGTAGTCACCCATCTTCACGATGCGCGGGTCCTCAATGCACCCCGCATCGAACCCGTCCTTACTCGGGCTGAACACGGGTTTGCGCGACACGCGCCGGAAGTGGTACCCATCCTTGCTGACGGCCAGACCAAGATGAACCGTATGCGCCACGTCCTTGCCCGCCGCACGGTACAGCAGCAGGACCTGCTTCTTCTCCTCGTCATACCAGGCGCCGGGGTTGGTTGTCACCAGGCTCTCCCAGACGTTCGCGGGGTTTGGGGACAAGATCGGGTTT
>CAIWHP010000061.1 GCA_903912445.1 uncultured Lentisphaerota bacterium | reverse complement strand
TGCAGGGCGTCTTCAACGCGGGCCTTCTTCTCCTTCATCTCCGACTCGGTCGCCGCGCCGACATTGATGACGGCCACGCCGCCGGCGAGCTTGGCGAGACGCTCCTGGAGCTTTTCGCGGTCGTAATCGCTGGTGGTCTCGTCGATCTGCTTGCGCAGCTGGGCGATCCGGCCCTGGATCTCGCCGGCCTTGCCGCCGCCTTCGACGATCGTGGTGTTGTCCTTGTCGATCGTGACGCGCTTGGCTTTGCCGAGGTCCGTGATCTGGATGCTCTCGAGCTTGATGCCGAGGTCTTCGCTGATGAACTTGCCGCCGGTCAGGATAGCGATGTCTTCCATCATGGCCTTGCGGCGGTCACCGAAGCCCGGGCTCTTGACGGCCGCGACCTGCAGCGTGCCGCGCAGCTTGTTGACGACGAGGGTCGCCAGCGCTTCGCCTTCGACTTCTTCGGCAAGGATGACGAACGGCCGGCCGGTCTTGGCGATGCTCTGCAGCAACGGCAGGAAATCCTGCAGGCTGGCGATCTTCTTCTCGAAGAGGAGGATGTAGGGGTCTTCGAAGACCGTCTCCATGGCTTCCGTGTTCGTGACGAAGTAGGGCGAGATGTAGCCCTTGTCGAACTGCATGCCTTCGACGACGTCGAGCGTGGTCTCGATGCTCTTGGCTTCCTCGACCGTGATCGTGCCGTCCTTGCCGACCTTGTCCATCGCGTCGGCGATGATGTCGCCGATGGTGGTGTCGCCGTTGGCGGAGATCGTCGCGACCTGCGAGATCTCGGCGCGGTCCTTGACCTTCTTGCTCATCCGGGCGAGCTCTTCGACGATCAGGCCCGCGGCGCGGTCGATGCCCCGCTTGATGTCCATCGGGTTGGCGCCGGCGGTGACGTTCTTGAGGCCTTCGCGGTAGATCGCCTCGGCGAGGACCGTGGCGGTCGTGGTGCCGTCGCCGGCCACGTCGCTGGTCTTGCTGGCGACTTCGCGGACCAACTGGGCGCCCATGTTTTCAAAGGCGTTGGCCAGTTCGACTTCCTTGGCGACGGTGACGCCGTCCTTGGTGATCGTCGGCGACCCGAACTTCTTGTCCAGGATCACGTTGCGGCCGCGGGGGCCGAGGGTCGCCGTGACGCAACGGCTGATCTGCTCGACGCCCTTGAGGATGAGCTGCCGGGCTTCGGAATCAAACTTGAGTTGTTTAGCTGCCATGGTGTGTCTCCTTATTTCACAACGATGCCGAGGATGTCTTCCTCGCGCATGATCTGGTATTCCTTCTCGTCGATCTTGACTTCGGTTCCGCCGTACTTGGGCATCAAAACCGTATCGCCCACCTTGACGTTGAAGGCAATCTTGTTGCCCTTCTCGTCAAGTTTGCCCGTGCCCACGGCAATGACTTTGCCCTGGGTGGGTTTCTCTTTGGCGGAATCGGGGATGATGATCCCGCCCTTTTTCACTTCATTCTCTTCCTTCGCGGGCTCGACCATCACGCGGTCGCCCAGAGGCTGAATCTTCATGCTGCGTTGCTCCTGGTTTTTGTTTTGTTTCTGCATACAAGCTTCCGGCACCCGCCGGACCTTTTCAGTTCAAATACTATCCGAAGGCTGGCGTCCCGGCTTATTTCTTCTCGGTGAAGTCGGCGTCGATCACATCGCCTTCCGGCTTCTTGCCGGCCGCTTCGCCCTCGGGGGCCGGGCCGCCCGCGGCCCCGGCGCCGGCCGGACCGCCCTTGGTCTGGCGCGCCTTGGCGTACAGTTCGGCCGACATCGTCTGCATCTCGGCGTTCAGGCTGTCCATCGCGCCCTTGATCGCGGCGGTGTCACTGCCCTTGAGCGCCTCGCGCAGCTTGGCCAGCGTGGCCTCGATCTTCGCCTTCGCGTCGCCGGACAGCTTGTCGCCGCTTTCCTTGATGAACTTCTCGGTCGCGTAGGCGGCGTTGTCGGCCTGGTTGCGGATTTCGACCGACTCGCGGCGCTCCTTGTCGTCGGCCTCGTGCGCGGCGGCGTCCTTGACCATCTTGTCGACCTCGTCCTTGCTCAGGCCGCTGGAGGCGGTGATGGTGATCTTCTGCTCCTTGCCGGTGCCCAGGTCCTTGGCGCTGACGTGCAGGATGCCGCTGGCGTCGATGTCGAACGAGACCTCGATCTGCGGCACGCCACGCGGGGCCGGCGGGATGCCGTCGAGGTGGAAGCGGCCGATGGTCTTGTTGTCGGCGGCCATCTTGCGCTCGCCCTGCAGCACATGTATCTCCACGGTGCTCTGGCTGTCAGAGGCCGTGCTGAAGATCTCGCTCTTCTTGGTGGGGATGGTCGTGTTGCGCTCGATCAACGGCGTCGCCACGCTGCCGAGCGTCTCGATGCCGAGCGTCAGCGGCGTCACGTCGAGCAGCAGCACGTCCTTGACCTCGCCCTTGAGCACGCCGCCCTGGATGGCCGCGCCGACCGCGACGACCTCATCCGGGTTCACGCCCTGGTGCGGGGCCTTGCCGATCAGCTTGTGCGCAACTTCCACGACCTTGGGCATGCGCGTCATGCCGCCGACGAGCACGAGCTCGTCCACCTTGTCCATCGAGACCTTCGCGTCGCGCAGGCAGTTCTCGACCGGCCGGATCGTGCGGTCGATCAGCTCGTCGCACAGCCGTTCGAGCTGGGCGCGGGTGATCTTGCGGACGATGTGCTTCGGACCGGTGGCGTCGGCGGTGATGAACGGGAGGTTGATCTCGTATTCCAGCGCGCTGGAGAGCGCGATCTTCGCCTTCTCCGACTCTTCCTTGATGCGCTGCAGCGCGTCGGCCTGCTTCTTGAGGTCCACGCCAAATTCCTTCTGGAACTCGGCGATGATCCAGTTCATCACGCGCTCGTCAAAGTCGTCGCCGCCGAGGTGCGTGTCGCCGTTGGTCGCCTTGACCTCGAAGACGCCCTCGCCGATCTCGAGGACGGAGATGTCGAACGTGCCGCCGCCCAGATCGTACACGGCGATGCGCTCGTCGCGCTTCTTGTCCAAACCGTAAGCCAGCGAGGCCGCCGTCGGCTCGTTGATGATGCGCAGCACCTCGAGGCCCGCGATCTTGCCGGCGTCCTTCGTCGCCTGCCGCTGGCTGTCGTTGAAATAGGCCGGCACCGTGATGACCGCCTGGGTGATCGTCTCGCCGAGATACTTCTCCGCGTCGGCCTTCATCTTGCCGAGGATCATCGCGGAAATTTCCGGCGGGGAGAACGTCTTCGTCTCGCCGGCCACAACCGCCTTGACGTGGGCGTCGCCGTTGGAGGAGCGCACCACCTCGAAGGGCACGCGCTCACGCTCGCGCACGACTTCCTCGTACTTGCGGCCCATGAAGCGCTTGATCGAATAGACCGTGTTCGTCGGGTTCAGCACCGCCTGGCGCTTCGCCGCTTGGCCGACCAGCCGCTCGCCGGTCTTCGAGAAGCCGACCACCGAAGGCGTCGTCCGTCCGCCCTCCGCATTCGGCACCACGACCGGCTGGCC
The DNA here is from genome assembly GCA_903912445.1 of uncultured Lentisphaerota bacterium. Classification (GTDB taxonomy): domain Bacteria; phylum Verrucomicrobiota; class Kiritimatiellia; order CAIQIC01; family CAIQIC01; genus DP16D-bin41. The sequence goes on along the minus strand of CAIWHP010000061.1, from coordinate 17,397 downwards.
GCCTTCCATGACCGCCATGCACGAGTTCGTCGTCCCCAAATCGATTCCTAGTACCTTTGACATAAATTCCTGCCTTTCTATATTTGGCCGAGGTGGGACTAGCAGCGCTTATGCCAACCGGGAAAAATCAAAGCAATCGATGATGCATTATAATATGCATGCGAACAGCTTAACTATTTTAAATAAGCTTCCACTCTTTCCGTGAAACGCCCGGCACATGCGCCATCGTGTCCCACATGGCACGCGGGTGTGCCGTCGTGGCGCACCAGAGAAAGTCGAGCGCTGGCGCTTTGCCTGGCAGCATATTGGTGGCATCCGGCAACCGAAGCGGCGGCCCGCTACCGCACCGCGCTGCGCGCACAGTTCTCCGTGCAGCGGCCGCAGGCGACGCATGCGAAAAGATCGATGTGACCCTCCCGAATCGCGTCCACCGGGCACTTGCTCTCGCACCCGCCGCAGCGGCCGCAGACCGCCGCATCAATGCGCCGGCCAAGGAACGAGATCTTCGCGAACACCCCGAGCAGCTTGGCGTAGGGGCAGACCCAGCGGCAGTAGGGCCGCGCGACGAGGACGCACAACAGCAGGAAGGCCGTGGTGAACAGCCACATCTCGCGCGGGCCGGTGTGGCGGAACAGTGTCACGAACGGGTCGAACTTGCAGATCGGCAACGCGAGCGCCCAGGTGGCCGCGGCGAGCGCACCACACAGCATCAACCAGCCGCCGAGCCGCAGGACGCGGTCGAGCGGGCGCGGCACGCGGCGGGCGCGCCACCCGAGCAGCTCCTGCAGCGCACCCATCGGGCAGACCGCGCCGCAGAAAACGCGGCCGCAGAGCAGCGCGGCCGCCAGCGGTACGAGGAACGCGATGACGGTGAAGACGCTCAGGCCGAGCGCGCCGGGCCGGACGCAGGCGGCGGTGACGTTGCCGATCGCCCCGATGGGACAGATGCAGCCGTGCCGCAGAAAGCCGAACCAGAGCAGCCCCGCGCCCAGCGGCAGCCAGAGCCAGCGGCGGTCGCGGCGGCTGTGAAAAAGCCACGCGCCCAGGCCGAGCAGCGCCACAAGCAGCACGGCGTCGGCGCTGCGCCAGGCGAGCGCGACGGGACCGGCGAAGTGCTGCTCGGGAAACTGATAGCCGTCGTTGAATGCCGGCAGCGCGTGCGGGCAGGTGTTGGTGCCGAAGACGTTCAGATTGGTGTCGGCCGGCGCAAACAGCTCGTTGAGCAGCTCGTTCTGCATGTTGGTCGCGGCGGACGCCCGCCCCAGGCCGGCGCACGCGGCGAGCAGCAGAAGGAGCAGCATGAGCGCGCGGCGGCTCATGCCGGGCGCTCGTAGCGCCGCATCTTGATGGCGGCCGGCGGACAGGCCGCACCGATGGCGCAGCGGTTGCATTCCTTGCAGAGGTCGCGGCGGATCTCCAGCCGGAACGAGCCATTGCCGTGTTTCTTGCAGAGCAGGACGCACTTGCCGCAGCCGTTGCACTTGGACTCGTCAATCGTGTACTCGTACTGCACATCGCCGACCTTGCGCCGGATGATCGCCCCCGGCGTGCAGACGAGATTCTTCGGATCGTTAGTGATGGGCGCCTTGTAATAGTAGCCGTAGCAGAATTCGCAGTAGCCGCACTTGGCGAAATCGTTGACGCACTTGACGGCGGAGGGCTGGCGGACGCACTCGGTTTCGCAGAGGCCGCAGGCGGTGCAGCGCTCCGCGTCGATCTCGTGCAGGGTTACGCGGTCGGCGCGCGCGAGCAGCAGGCCCGCGCCGCCGGCCAGCGCCGCACCGCCGACGCCGCGCGCGGCGCGCAGCAGGAAAACGCGCCGGGACTCCACCGTCACGGCTGCAGCTCCTCCGGCGCCCAAGGGATCGGGGGAATGACGCCGTTGCTGAACAGGTCCTTGGGCACCTGGTCGCCCTTGAGCGCAAGCAACGCCTGCTGCAGCCGCTCGCGCACGGCCGGCGCGACCTTGTTATCGACCATGAACGTGACGAACGGGATGCGTTGCTTCGTCTCGGCGATGACGCGGAAATCCTCCGGCTTGGCGACCACGCAGATGCAGCCAAAATTGATCGCATAACTGCTCACCACGGCGGCATCGGCCTCGTGCTCGATCAATTTCAGCGCGGCATCCTGGCAGGCGAACGACCGCAGGCGCGGCTCCGGCAGCGGCAGGCCGGCGGCGCGAAAGGTGGCGTCGGCGAGATAGCTCTTCTCGTAGTCGTTGGTCATGCCGAACACGACGCGCTTGCCGCGCAGGTCGGCGAGCGTCTTGAGCGGGCTCTCCTTTGGCACGATGAACACGCCGAGCAGTTCGGCCGGCTCCTTGCCGGGCATCGTGATGTCGGCCAGCCGCGTAAACGCGCGGCCGGCGCTGCGGGCGGTGGTCAGGCCGAGCCACGTCTTGCAGATGGCGCCATCGAGCCGGCCGGCGCGGAGCTCACGCTGGAGCAGGATCGGCTCCTCGAAATAGTGGAAGTCCAGCTCGATGCCCGCGGCGGAGCGGACGTGCGCAATCAGCCCATCGTAGGTGCGCTTGGCATTATCGCCGACGCAGGAACAGGCGGTCAGCTTGCACAACGGTTCGCTGACGCCGATGACCAGCTTGTCCGCAGCCGACGCGGTGAGCGCCAGCGCCAGGGCGCCGGCGAGCGGCAGGAGGTGCTTCATGAATCAGATTTTTTGCGGCGGATGATAGACGCGGATGATGCTCTTGGTGGAATCCACGCCATAGACGTTCAGCTTGGAATCCACGGCGATGTCGAGCCGGCCGCAGCCGCTGCCGAACTCGCCCTCGCCGAAGACCGCGAGCAGCTTGTGTTCCTTGGCCGAGAACGCCTTGATCCGCGGGATGGTCTTCTCGGAGGTGAACACGACGCCGTTCGGCGCCACCGCGACGCTGACGGGATTGCAGCAGCCGCAGAAATCCTTCGGACCTTCGCCGCTCTGGCCCCAGTGCGCCAGCGGCTGGCCCTTGGGGTTGAGCACCTCGACGCGGTGCGCACCGAGATTGCCGACGTAGACGTTGCCCTGCGCATCGGTGCCGAAGTCCAAAATGCTGCAGCACGTCGAGAAGCCGCTCATCTTGCTCGAGGCGCGCTTGCCGAGATCATCCACAAACTTGCCGTCCTTGCTGTAGCGGTGCACGCAGCGGCCCCGCGAGTCGCCCAGCAGCACGTGCTGGTCGGTCACGCCGAGCCCGCAGATGCCGGCGATCTGGCCCGGCCCGCTGCCGGCCTCGCCCCACTGCGCCTGCACCTTGCCGGAATCGTCGTTGGCCAGCTTGAGAACCTGCGGCTTGTTACCCTCCGCAAAACCGGCGACGAAGACGTAACCCGCCTTGTCCACGGCCACGGCCTCGGTCCGCATGAGCGGCACCGGCCACTTGTGCAGCGCCTTGCCGCCCTTGGCAGCATAGACCGCCACCTGTTTGTCGCCGGCCACATAGACACGATCCTTCGCATCCACGTAAACACCGCCGATGTACCGGAAATCGCCTTGCGCAAGCGCTTCGCCCGCGGTGAATTTCAGCGGGGGCGTGCCATCGCTGCTGACCGCGCCGGCCCACGCCGCGCTGCCGGCCACGAGACTGGCCGCCCACAACCAGCCCGCCTTGCTTCGCATCGTTTTCATCATGACTCCATATTTTGACAACCGCACGCTTCTATAACAAACCGCCTGCCGCCGCGCAAGCGGCCTTTCCCCCGGAGGGGACAGCCGGCGGTGCCTACGCCGGTTTGCGCGCGGCCACGACGCCGTTCATCGTCGGCTCGCGCCGCAGCATGCGCGCGGCGGTGAAGCCGGCGGCGCGGAGGTCGGCGCGGATTTCAGCGAAGGTGTAGGTGCCGCCGCCGCGCGTGCCGACGAGCATGTTCACTGCGAAGAGCGCGCCGCTCAGGGGCGCGACGCGGCCGGGCGCCATGACGATGTCGCGGATGGCCACCCAGCCGCCGGGCGCGAGCGCGTGGAAAAGTTTCCCGAACAGCTGCCGATTTTCGGCGCGTGAATTCTGGTGGATGATCGCGCTCACCCACGCGAGGTCCGCGCCCGCCGGCAAGGCGTCGCGCATGAAATCCCCGCCGGCGAGGCGCACGCGCGGCAGCATCCCGGCCGCGCGCAGCCGGCGGCGCGCGAGCGGCAGCACCGCCGGCAGATCGAACAGCGTCGCCGTGGCGCGCGGCCGGTGGCGCAGCAACGCCAGCGTCCACGTGCCGCTGGCGCCGCCCAGGTCAAGCACGTGGCGGAACGGCATTTTCTTCAGGCACGCGACGACCTCGTCGGCCACCGGCGCGGAGAGGTCGTCCATGCCGCCGACGAACGCGGCGATGTCGCCGGCCGTGCCGCGAATGCTGGGTGCGCAACGCGCGGGCCGGCCGCTCTTGATGACGCCCGCCAGCTGCGCCCAGCGCCGCAGGCAATTCGCCTGATGCTGGGTGATGGCGAGGACGCTTTGCTTGCCGCCGGCCGTCAGCGTCCCGGCGACGCCGGCGGCGAGGGCATAGCGCCCGCCGCGTTTCACGAGCAGGCGCAGAGCGGCGAGCGCATCGAGCAGGATGGTGACGGCGCGGGGGTCGCCGGCCAGCTTTTTCGCGGTCTGCGCGGCGGTCAGCGGCCGGCGCGCGAGCGCGCCGAAGAGCTCGAGCTCGGCGGCGGCGGCGAGCACGCACACCGGCTGGAACGCGCGGGCGAAATCCAACACTTCCGTACGCTGCCAGTTTTTGGCCATGATATCTGCGCCTCTACGAGCGGTTGGGCTGCGCGGCGGGCGGGAGCGCGGCGCCGAGAAAAGCCACGGCGGAGGCGGCGTCGGCGGCGATGTGCTGCGCGGCGGTATCGAGCAGCCCGGCGACGGCGGCGGGGCCTTGCTGCAGCGCGTCGTCGCAGGCGAGCCGCACGGCCTGCAACGCCGCGAGCGTGGTCTGCTGCTGCGCGCGGGCCACGTGCTGGCGGACCAGACCGCCGGCGGCCAGCAGCACGCAGACGAGCGCGGCGGCGGCGAGCGCCGGTTGCCAAGGGTTGGAAAAGATTTCCCCGGTTTTTCCAAGGCTTGGAAAAACTGGAGCGTGCGGCTTCCAAGGTCTGGAAACTGCCGGCGCCTGGGTGGTGCGCGCGAGGATGCGCTGCCGTAAAAGCTGGGCAGCGCCGCTGTCGCCCGCCTCCGGCACGCCGGCGGCGAGCGCGCGGGGCAGGCGCGTGCAAAGTGCGGCGTAGGCGCGGCAGCCGGCGCAGGCGGCGAGATGGCGTTGTGTGGCGCGCGGCGCGGCGCGGCGCGCATCGGCGGCGTGCGAGAGCAGCCAGCGATGGAATGAACAGCTCATGGCTCCCCTCCTTCCGCGCAGGCGCTGAACACGGGCAGCGCCGCGCTGTCGCCCTGCAGGGCCACGCCCAGGCGGCGGCGCGCGCGATGCAGCAGCACCTTCGCGGAGATGGTGCTGATGGACATGACTTGGGCGACTTCTTTCACGGACATTTCCTCGACATAGAACAACCACAGGGCTTCGCGCTGCGCGGGCACAAGCACGCGCTCCGCGAGCGACCACAGGCCCGCGCGCTCTTCCGCGTCGGCGAGCTGCATGCGGGCGTCGGGCCCGGTGGCGGCCACGTCGGCGCCCCAGACCGCGAGCGGCAGCGTCTGCTTGCGGTGGCGGCTCACGGCGAGCCGCGCCGCGATCGTCCACAGCCACGCGGGGAAACTGCGGCGCACGTCACAGCGGTCCAGGTAGCGGAACGCGCGCGCCCACGTTTCCTGCGCGAGATCCTCGGCGTCGTGGCGGCTGCCGGTGCGGCGCTGGAGAAAACGCAGGAGGCGCGGCGTGTGCCGCACGACGAGCCGCTCGAAACTGGCCGTGCAGCCGGACGCGGCCTGCTGCACGAGCCGGCCATCGGGCGGCCCCGCCTCAGGTTCCGCCGCCGGGGACGGAGGCCTTGGTTTGCTGTTGTTTTCCACCACGGGCTTTCCTGATCCATGCCACCAGTTCGGCAGCCGTACAGCCGGCCGTGAGCTTGACCTGCGCCCCGCTCTGCGTGACGGCGGCCGCCTGCGCGATCTGCTTCCACTGCGGCGCGATCTCCTCGGCGAGCTGGCCGTAGGCGATCAGGCCGCGCACCACGTCGGCGACCTGCGTGGCGGACGCGGGCGCATCGGCGGTCAGCGTCAGCTCGGCAGATACCTTCGCATCGCGCTCGTGCAGTTTCAAATCGGCGGAGACCACTTTCTTGAGCACCGCCGCCTGCGGCTGGCCGCCGGGCAGACCGGCGCTGCCATCCACCGCCGCGCGGAGGATACAAGCGCCGCCGCCTTTCGCCAAGCCGCCCAGCGTGCTCTCGGCCGTCAGCCCGCCCTGGCCGCTGTGGATGACCTGTGCGCTGACGCGCGCGGCCTCGGCGAAGCCGCTGATGATGCAGACGCCGCCGGGCAGGATCGTGCCAAAGTTGTCGTGCCCCTTGTCGTTCCACTTATGCATCGTCAGCCCGCCCTCGGCCTGCTCCTCGTGCGTCGGGTTGGCCTTGATCGTCGTGAGCAGCTTGTCGGTGTTCGGCAGGCCGCTAAACACCATCACGCCGTGATCCTTGTGCGCGTCCGGGCCAAAGAGCGACAGCCCCTTGATATCCTTGCGCAGGTCCACGCCGACGGCGTTCTGGACCACATCGAGCTGCGCCGAGAGTTTCGGCTCGGCCTTGATCGCCTCCAAGATTTGCGCGCCGACCTGCGAGGCGAGCAGTTTTTCGACATCGAGATGCACGAACCACGTCGCCTGCGCCGGGACCTGCTCCGGCTGCAACGGGCTGCCCTGCGCGCCGAGCGCGAGCAACGCCACCGCCAACCCCCACATGCTGCGTTTCATTGTGTTTTCTCCGCGGCCGCGCCAGTCCGGCGCCGCCTGTACCCGACCACTACGCCGCGCGCCGCGCAAAGGTTACACCTTGTTTTCGGCGGCGTGCTTGGCATACTGCGCGCACAGGAATTCACCATGCTCAACATCGCCATACTCGGTTCCGGCAAAGGCAGCAACGCCCAGGCGATCCTCGACGCCATCGCCGCGCACACGCTGGCCGCGAAAGTGGTCTGCGTCCTCTCCGACGTCGCCGATGCCGCCATCCTTGAGCGCGCGCGGCAGCACCACATTCCCGCGATCCACGTGGACTGCGCGCCGTTCAAGACCAAGCTCGACGGCGCCGCCGAGCAGCACGTCATCGAGCTGCTGCGCCAGCATGGCACCGACGTGATCGCGCTCGCCGGCTTCATGCGCATCATCAAGGGCGGCCTGCTCACGGCCTACGCCGGCCGCATCATCAATATTCATCCCGCGCTCCTGCCCGCGTTTCCGGGGCTGGAGGCTTGGAAGCAGGCGCTCGACTACGGCGCCAAGGTCGCCGGCTGCACCGTGCACTTTGTGGATGCCGGCACCGACACCGGGCCGATCATCGTGCAGCGCGCCGTGCCCGTGCTCGACGGCGACACGCCCGCGACCTTGCACGCGCGCATCCAGGAGCAGGAGTACGAAGCCTATCCCGCCGCGCTGCGCCTCATCGCGCAACAGCGACTGCGTCTCTCCGGTCGCCGGGTGCTCACCGGTTGACGCCACGCCGGCCGGCACACCCCTCGCGCAACCCACCCTGCCGGCTTAACAGCCCGGCAAGCCGGATGCCCGGCAGACCAAGCCAACGGCGCGATGCTCCCAAGCGTGAGGAAAAGGATAGGCCCCGGCCGCAACGCCGCGGCCAAGGTTAAAATCACCGGGTGGCAAGACAGGGCAGGACCGGCAAGTGTTTGAGGGCGCACGCTCCCCCGGAGCCGGGGAAGCGGCCGCGCAGCGCGTTATTCCCACGCCGCCGTTTGATCATCGGTCGACGAGGATTCGGCGCTGGACGTCGTGACCTGCTCCACGCCCACCCGGCCCAGGCGCTTGAAGAGCGGCGAGGAGGTGGAACGCGTGGAATCGTACATCGAATTTTCGGCCATGGCGACGGGCGCTGCCGCCGGGGTGGCCGCCGGGGGCGGCGCAGCAAAGGCCATGCCCGCGTCCGGCCGTGCCGCCGGGTGGGCGTGGTTGGCCGCCGGGGCCGCCGCACGCTGCATCGCCTGATGATGCTTCTTGCGACGGTTCGCGATCACGAGCGCGGCGACAGCAAACAACATGCTGACCAGCGTGGCAATCACGCCCGTGGTGGTCAGCATGGAGTAGTTTTCATTCATCCTGGAACTCCCGGAGTAGACACAGACGATTGCATCAAGGGTGAATGCACCTCCGCAACCGCCTGCCGCATGATGGCGGCGGTGATGCGTGGGGCGTGCATAGCGCAGCCGATCAGCAGGGCCGTGTCGCAGACATGGTTGATCAGGCGGGGCACGCCCTGGCTCGCCAGATGGACCTCGGCGAGCGCGGCCTCATCGAAAATCCAGATGTCGCCGCCGGCAGCGCGCACCCGGTGCTGCACATATTCAATCGATTGCTGCTCATTGAGCGGCTCCAGACGCCAGAAAAGCTGAAGCCGCTGGGCCAGCGATTGCTCCGCGGCCAGATGTTGCACCAAATCCTGATGACCCACCAGCAGCAACGTGATCGCCTGGGCACCGAGACCGCCATCCCGCCGGCGCATGCGCACATTGCACAACAGGTGGAAGAATTCGTAGTCGCTCGCCGCGCGCAGCAACTGCGCCTCATCGATGACAAGCACCAGGTGCGCCGCGTTGGGGTTGGCATCGGAAAAATGGTTCTGGATGGCCTCCAAGGCGCCAGAGATGTCATTGACGGGCTGGGTATGGCCTAGGTTCGCAACGAGCTGCTTGGCCAAGGAGAGCGCACCGGAAAGGGGCGCATCGAACTGCAGATAGTGCTCGCCGTTCTTGCCACGCACTTTCTCGGCCAGCAATTCGATGACCATGGACTTGCCGACGCCATAGGGCCCCACCAAGGTGCCGCCGAGCTTTTGTTCCTCCACCAGATACAGCAGCCGCGCCAGACCTTCCCGGTGCTGATCCGAGAGATAGGCAAAGCGGACATCGGCAATGTTTTGAAACGGACGCTCCCGCAAACCCCAGTATTTGAAATACATTTACCCTCCTCCGCCAATGCCCGCCACCCCACGCATGGGGGGTGGTACCGCCACCGGACGCGGCGAGCCAGAACGCGCGGAGGGCGATTGATCAAGCACCATGGAAGCGAAGCTGATGCGGCCCCTCCCCGCGGGCGCTGCCGCCGGTGATTCCGCGGGCGCAGGATGGGGCGCCGGTTGCGCCGGGGCCGCTGCCGCCGGGGCCGTGAAACCGGGAACCGGGGCGGGCTGATACAGGACCAGGCCCTGTTGCGCGACGATGTCGAAGTTGAAGCCTTCCGGCTTCGCGTTCATGCCCAGATATTTGCTCACGACCATCTGCCGCGAGGGCCGATCCGGCTCGCGCAAGAGCGTCAGGGAGACCGGCACCACATCCTCCACCAGCTTGCGCAAGCGGCCCGCATTCGCCGAAACCGGCCGGGGCAAGGTGAAGAGCGCGGTGACGCCCAGCCGCTCAAACGCACGCACCAAGGAAAAAATATGTTCGGGCAGATGAGCGGGATCGGGCAGCGTGATCCAAGGCAACACGGTATCAATCACAACACGATTAACCACCTGCTGCTCGATGATCTCTTTAAGCTGAATGAACCCATCGGGCGGCAGGTTGATGTTGGCTTCCTGATCGCGGCCAGGGACAAATTCGCTGTATTCCAACAGGGTCAAGGCGCCCGACTCAATCGCGGGCGCAAAAGACATCCCCATGGATTCCGCGGAGATGACCAGATCCTGGGCCGGCCGGGCCGAGAGCATCAACGCGCGCTCGTGCTGCCGCAACCCTTGGTCAATAAAGTGCAACCCCAATACCGTTTTCCCGGCACCGGCGCGCCCCGTGACCAGCACCACCCGGTTGGGATAGACGCCGCCGAATTCGGCGTCGAAGAACGGAACACCGATGGGAGTTTTGCCAATCATGCCCCCCCCTTGGCCGGCGCAGGCGCAGCGTCCGCCTTGGCTTTTAGAATCTTCTCGATACTGGCCTGCACAAAGGTCATCTCGAAAGGCTTGGTGAGAAAATCAGTGATCCCCAGCTTTTCACACTCCTCAAGCGTTTCCGCCGAGGGATAGCCGGAGACGACGACGATCGGACACTGCGGCTTGACGGCACGCAGGCGCCGGATCAAATCCATGCCGCTGAACTCCCCCGGCATATGCAAATCGGATACAATCACGGCATACTGGCCTTGACCCGCCAGTTCCAAACCCTTGCTGCCATCGCTGGCCAAGTCCACTTGGTGCCCCATCCCTGTGATGATCCGCCGGAGCAGTGACCACACAACCGCTTCGTCCTCAATGACTAAAATATTGGACATGCTCGCCCTCAATCCTTTCCATAACTTCCACGCACCTTGAAGACAGCGGAAGATATACAGAAACATCGCTCAAACGCAACACTATTTTGTCGCCCCGCCCGCAATCTTGTCGCCTCCGCAACTAACGTCGCGATCACACCTTGGAGGGCATAGAAAAGCGACCCGCGCGCACCATGACGCCCGCCATCAACACGGGCAAATAAATATACTTAGCCGCGAAGGAATCTGGCACCCCGGGAACACGCGCCGGGCAGGAGCCTGCGCGTCCGTGGCGACAAAAGACGGCCCCTCCCCATCATCGCAAACGGCGGGGCTTCCGCCCTTGATCCTCGGCGGCGCGCCACCGAGCCGCCACGCGCTAAATTACCATTGTCGTCCTCAGCCTTTTCTGATAGCTTCCGCGCGTGATTGAAGTTCGCATTATGTATGTAGTGAAATCCGAAACCAGCAAGGGGCGTTATGACGGTTGCTTCGGCATCGAATATTGCTTCGAGTGAGGCTCCGGGAACGAAACTGCGCCTTGAGCGGGGGCCTTTGGTGACGGTACAGAAAACCGGCACCAGCGACCGCTGCCCGCAATGCTTGATGAGCATTCTGGTCGTCCACGCACCGGCTCCCATGGTCTGTCCCTTTTGCCAGGCCCGGATGAAGCGGGACACCTTCACCCTGCCCGCCGTCAGCGCAGAGTCGGCAAACTTGTTTGCGGCGCGCGAGGGCACCGAAAATTATCGTCAACCCGCCAAGCCCATCACCATCCTCCTGACCGTCACGATCATCCTGCTGTTGTCCTTGGCCGTGTTTTTGAAAATCTACAATTTCACGTATTACTGGTACCAACCCTATGTCAATCTCTACAGCTTGACCGTGGGCGTCTTTATTCTGTCCCGCTTCTTCCTGTCGGCTTTTTACATGGCCCCGCCCGATGTCGGCTATGAACCGACCGTGGCGGTGATCGTGGCGTGTCGCAACGAAGAAGGGTCCATCGAAAAAACCATTGGTCGCATCTATGGCGAGGGCTATCCCCACGCCAAGCTGGAGGTGGTGGCCGTAAACGATGGCTCCACCGACAACACGTTGGCGGATATGAAGCGCGCCCAAGCCCGGCATCCCAGCTTGATCGTGGTGGATTTCGAGGAGAACAAGGGCAAACGGCATGGCATGGCGGTGGGCGCGCGCCTGGCACGCAGCGAAGTGCTCGTCTATGTGGACTCCGACAGCTTTCTCTTGCCCGGGGCCATCCACAAGGTGGTGCAAGGCTTGGCCGACCCGACCGTCGCCGCGGTGTCCGGGCATACCGACGTGGAGAACGTGGACGTCAACGTCCTGACCAAGATGCAGGATGTGCGCTATTTTGTATCCTATCGCGTGATGAAGGCCGCCGAGAGTTTGTTTGGCGCCGTCAGCTGCTGCCCGGGCTGTTTCTCGGCCTATCGCAAATCCTGCGTGCTGCACGTGCTGGATGCCTGGCTGTATCAAAAGTTTCTGGGGCGTTATGCCACGTTCGGCGACGACCGCGCGTTGACGAACATGTTACTCAAGAACTACCGCATCTTGTATGACGACGAGGCGCTCGCGACCACGATCGTGCCCGAGCGCTGGTCTAAATATGTCCACCAGCAATGCCGCTGGAAACGTTCCTGGGTGCGGGAGATGTTTCTGGCCGGCCGGTTCATTTGGCGCAAACACCCGGTGGCGGCCATCTCTTGGTATGCCATGACGGTCCTGCCCATGATCGCGCCACTGGTGATGTTCAGCGCCTTGATCGTGGCCCCCCTGACCATGCACAAGCTCCCGGGCTTCTATATTGGCGGCGTGCTGGTCGTGACGCTGCTGTGGTCGCTCTACTATCTGGAAAAGACCGGCCGGCCGCACTGGTGGACAGGGTTCGTCTTTGTTTTGACCTATGTCCTGTTTTTCAGTTGGCAAGGCTATTACGCTGCCGCGACGATGCGCAGAACCACATGGGGGACGAGATGATTACGCAACCGCTCCAACCGCAATCCGCAGCCAACCCGCCCCCGCCAAGAGGGGGCGGAGATGGTGCTGACGGACGGCCGATTCAGCCGGTCACGGTGAGTTACTCCTCCTCGTGGATGCACTTCCTGATCGTGTTCTGTCTGGTGGTGGCGTGGTATTTCCCCCTGCGGGCACTGATCTCCCACTGGTTGTACCCCGATGCGAAAACCGGACCCCGCACCTCCTATTCGTTTGTGGCACTGGCCTATGAGGGAGTTTCCAAGCGCACCAACGAGGTCAGCGCGGCCCTGTTCAGCGAGCATCTGGAGGCCTTGCGGGGCCGGGGCTATGTGCCCATCAAACTGGAAGATGTGCGCCAGTTGCTCTATGAGGGCAAACCGGTGCCCCAGAAAGCCGTGCTGTTGACCTTCGATCATGGCCGCAAAACCTCGTATTTCGCAGCGGATCCCATCCTCAAGAGCATGGGCTGGAAAGCGGTCATGTTTCTGTGGACCCACCCGATCATGAACAAGGATTCGGCGGCCCTGCTGTGGCCCTACGTCCGGATCATGTCGCGCTCGGGTACGTGGGAACTGGGCGCGCAGAGCAACAACGGCTTCACGATGATCGCCGCCAGCCCGCACGACTATCTGGGTCACTTCATGACCACCGCCAAATGGCTGTCCGAGGAGAACCGCTTTGAGACCCCGGTCGAGTTCGCCAACCGCCTGGCGCAAGACCACGAGGAGTGTCTGCAGATCATCCGGAAAGAAACCGGCATGAAACCCATCGCCTACGCCTACCCCTACGGTGACTTCGGCCAGTTTGAATCGCGCGCGGTGTTTGCCCGCCGCGTAAACTTAAACTTGTCCAGCAAGTACTATCCCTTGGGGTTCTTGTCGGGAAATTTGGCCGCCAATACCCGCTACAGTGACCCGAAACGGCTCAACCGGTTGCGGGTCAAACCGGAGTGGGCCGGGGAAGATCTGGCAGACTTTCTGGACCGGTCGTGGCCGGTAGAGGGGGCCACCTCTTCAGACACCAATGCCGCGCGTCTCGCCGCCGCTTGGATCGTCGATTGGGGTGCGGTAAAGGGGGAAAAGGGCCACATGACCCTCTATGCACCGGCGCAAAACACTGGCGCCAAGATGTGGCTGGCCGGCAGCGATCTGACCAAGGATTTCTATTCCCGGGTGGTTTTCAGCCAATTGACCGGCCAGTTGGGCATCTACGCCCGCGCGGCCGCAGACGAAGAGTCCTATGTCTATCTCGGCCTGGACTCGAAGGGCTCTGTCTGGCTGCGTCAGACCCAATTCGGGCAGGATGCCACCCGGATGGAAGACGAACAGAACCGTGACATGGGTATTTGGCTGCGGCAAAAACAGGTCAGCCTGGAACGGTTCACGCTCGCTTCCTCGCAAGTGAATGTGGACACCGCCAAGGAACATGTGCTGGATATGTATGCCCGCGGCCCCCTCCTGTTCGTCCGCCTGGACGGCAAGCCCATCTTTTCCGAGCGGGTACTCCTGCGCGGCGACATGAAGCCCGGCATGATGGGCTTGAGCGTCTGGAGCCCCGATAAGGGGCGGGCGCAGGTGACGATCTCGGCCGTCTCGCTCAAACCGCAGGAAAGGTCCGTCGCCGCCTGGGAATCTAACTCCAGCCGGCGTGATGCCAGCGTGTTCCGCTGGATCCATCAAAACGCTTACAATGTGACGGATATCAGCCCGCCATGGATCAAATTTACGCCCTCCGGTCAAATACAGAAGAGCGTGTGGAATCCTATTGCCTACACGATGCTCGCCCGCATGTATCAGTTCCATTTGCTGCCGCGTGTTTCCGTAGACGACGAGCGGATGCTGACGCGCTTGATACCCTCCGAACTCGCCGACAGGCTGGCCGAGATCAAAGCGCAGGGGATGTTTGTCAGGATGGACGAAATACAGAAGCCCACGACGCAACGCATCACGGCTTGGCTGCAGCAGTGTGCGGCTGATTTGCGTGCGCGCGGCATGGAACTGAAGGTACGCCTACCGGCTTCGCTGGAGACCCCGGTCTTCGTTCGCTCCCTGCTGGCGATGATCCCCTCCATCCAGATCGTGGCCGGACCGACCTCGCCGCTGCGCGCCAGCAACTCCAGCGGCACCAATGTGACCACGACACAACTGACCCAGGTCCCGGATCCCGAACAAGACAAGGATATGCCGATCTTCTATGAATTGAATGCCATCCCTGAAATTCAAGGCGAAGCCTCTCCCGCGGTCAAGATTTCCCGCCTGCCCCAAGAGGGTCAGGCGGCCTTTCTGGCGGCCGACTACCACAAGGCCATCGACCTCTGGCAGCAATGGTTCAAGGCGGAACCGAACAACCCCCGGCCGCCCATGTTGATCGGCGATGCCTTCCTGCGCCTGAACGATGTCCACCAGGCGCTGACCAATTACGCCGCCAGTCTCGATTTGGATCCGGGGCAGATTCGGCTGGGCCTGCGCCGTGCCGGCCTGCTGGATACCGTGGGCCTCACCGAGGAATCCATGAACCAATTGAACATGTTTGCCCGCCTGTTCCCCGACAACCCCGACATCATGCTCGCCCAGGCGGAGTGGCTGCGGCGGCATGACCGCGGCGCCGAAGCGATTCCGATCGTGCAGCACATCGTCCAGACGGACTCCAACAACTTCGAAGCGGTGGCCTTGATGTTGCGGCTGCCCATCTCTGCTCCAGACTATCGGCTGCAGATGGAAGCCCTGGCCCGCATTGGCACGCAACCGAAATATTATTACGAACTCGGCCAAGCCATCTGGAAGTATGATCTGCTCAGCATGCCCGGCAGTCATGTCCTGGTCAAACTGGTCCAGACCATCGCCACCCAGACCAAGGAGCCCTCGGTAGCCACCCTGTTTGCACGGTTACAACCACATAACGGCCAGGTCACCGATACCTTTGCCAGCGGGCGCGTCTCCGATGGATGGTGGCTGGATGGTGGTGAGTTCCAAGTCGAGGGCGGCAAGCTTCAGGTTCATACCGATGAAACCCATACGGAAGCCACCATCCGGCTGCTGGGCTCGGATCATTTTCACGATGCCTTTGTCGAGGCCGTCGTGCAGCGCAAGGCCGGTTCGGTCTGGCTCTACATCCGACGCACGGGAACCCATATGATCCGCTTCGGCATGGATCCTGCCGGGAAAATGTTTTTGCAGCTTTGGCGCGGCGGTCATCTGACCGAACAACGGACCAAAACTTGGACGGAATCCAAGGATCCGATCCGCTTGCGTCTCGAAGTGCGCGGCGACGGTATCATGGGCTATGCTAACGACCAGCCGGCCTTTGCTTCACCCATGGAAGTGCCGCCTGATTTTGAGTTGGGTTGGGTGGGCTTGGCCATCAACCATACCGAACGCGGCAAGGCCCACGCCATCTTTACGCGGCTCAGTGCCGGGCCCCTTCCCCCGCGCATCGTCGTATTGCCGGCGTTTTCCGGCGAGACCGATCTGGACGCCAAGCTGAACCTCCTCCGGCAGGAGATCAACCACGTCTCCGATCTGGCGCCCCGTTGGTTCCAACTTAACACCAATGGCGCCTTGGTCGCCCAACTGGGGTCCGACGCGAAATTGCTGGAGCTGTTTGCGCGCTACTACCGCGTCCGGTTGCTGCCCGTCGTGGACGTCGTGCCTGGCGCAACACTATCCGCGGATGCACTTATCGCGCAGGCCGCCAAGAACAAGCTGGATGGCTTCGTCCTGTTCTTTGCTGTCATGCCGCCCGCCGCAGAATTGGCCGCCTTAGACCG
The DNA here is from genome assembly GCA_903912445.1 of uncultured Lentisphaerota bacterium. Lineage (GTDB taxonomy): Bacteria > Verrucomicrobiota > Kiritimatiellia > CAIQIC01 > CAIQIC01 > DP16D-bin41. The sequence continues at coordinate 1,290 of CAIWHP010000061.1, read as the reverse complement.
CGCATTGGGATCCGCGAGCCTTAAAGTGCTGGCGGTGGCTGTCGATCCCGACAAGAACACCGGTAGGATCCGAAGTTTGGCGGCCAGCAGTGACCTGTTGCCCGGTGCGGAGAGCGAGCAGGACATTCTTGTGCTGCCGTGGATTGGCAAGGATGGCGCACATAAACTGTTGAACGACCTGCCAACCGAGAAGCCGGCCATCATCTCGCTTTGAGGTCAGGCGTATTAACTGATGGTATAGCCAGCGCAGCAGCGCTTCGGCAGGCTAGGATTTGTCCATCTAGCATGCAACTTATTGGGCATGTAAGAAGAAACATCCGCGGCAGTCGGCGCTGGAAAGGGAAGCAACGGCGAAGACGGACGCGGAGCCAAGCCGCGTAAGACTCGTTTCGCCTTGCTCCACCTCTTCTTGATGGGGTTGTAACTTGGAGCATAGGGCGGCAGATAACGATCGGGCCCCAGCGGTTTCGCTGGCTTAAAGTGCCCCTGCTCTTTTGTGCAAGGGCCACTCGAACACACCGTGGCAAGGAGCCGTTCGCCGAACGGTGCCCGATCATATGAACGCGATATTTTCTTGTGGCTTCCTCCTTTTTTGCAGGAACGCCAGTCTGGCGGCGAAATTTTTTATTCGGGCAGGCCCAAATAGCGCGCTTGCAGATTCATCTAGGAAGCCCTTAACGGACGACCCAAGCACGTACCAACCCGGCCAAGGTCGCATCGGGCTGGCAGCTGATCGGTTGTTGCAACTGCCGCTTGCGCGCGGGCCTCGGCAACGCTTTAAGGCCGCATGAATGGATCGGTGGATCCAAGGTTCCCCGCACCTTGCACTGATCACGTACGCGCCGAACCGCCACCACAAAACCACAACAACCTCGGCGCTGTCGCGGATGCTTTTGCCGCTCGCATAGGACCGGATGATTCGCTGTCGGACCGGCAGAGCTATGGTTGCGTCCAGATTTTTTCGCACATTTAGGTGAGCCATCCTCATCGGTAGTCGATGTTGCATCTTCTGATTGGTCCACGGGGTACCCCGTGGACCAAAGTTTTTACGCGCCCTCATCCTCCTTGGGATGGAGCCGCTTCAGATTCATATATTGTTTCGTACCCCAGCGCGTCCCGGCGATGTGGCGCAGTCGTGCCGCGACCAGTAGCACGGCGGCGTTGCCGTCGGGGAAGGCTCCGACCACGCGCGTCCGGCGCCGGATTTCCCGCATGATCCGCTCCAGCGGATTGGTCGTCCGGATCTTCAACCAGTGCTCCCGCGGGAAGCTCATATAAGCCAAGGTCTCT
>CAIWHP010000060.1 GCA_903912445.1 uncultured Lentisphaerota bacterium | reverse complement strand
GGCCGGAAACGAGGGCGGTGCTGCCGCTCTGGTTGTCGTGATCCGGGTGGTATTGGTGAACGAAGGGGCTGGTGGGATCGTTGAAGGGTGTCGCAATGGTGCGGGTCAAGGTGGCTCCCAGGGCAAAACTGCCGCTGCCCGCGCCCAGTACCCGGTCGAGTGGCATATGGGCGCAGACGAGGCGGCGGGCGCTGGCCTTGTCGGCGGCGTTGAGTCCGCTTTCCTGCGTGCAGAGGCCCGCGGTGTAGGGCGCGGCGGCGAGGTTGCCCATGAACACTTGCGACAGCAACCGCGCCGTGCCGTCATCGTCCACATGGATGAGGTAACGCAGCGCGTAAGTCTGGGCGGTGGCCGTGCCGATGTAGCCCGCAGTCTTGCTTTCCACCCCGCCGACGATGGCGTCGCCCACCCACAGGCCCGCGAGCGTGGCCTTGCGTGCCGTCACCGGCAGCACAATGTCGTAGAGGCCGGCGCTGTCGCTGAAGCGCAACAGCGAGGCGAACAAGGCATTGGCGGCGGCTCCCGTCATGCTCGCGTCGCCGCGGTCGATGCCGAAGCTCAGCTCGACCGTGGCATTGGGTCCCACCACCTCGGTGAAGCCGACGCTGATCGGCGTCTCGGTCCAGGTGGCGGATGCGGCGGTGAAAACCCGGCGCGTGATCGGCACACTCCCGGTGATCGACTCTTGACCGCTGGGTGCGGCGCTGGAGGCCACCGGCGCGATGGTCACCGTGCTGGTCGTGGCGCTGCGGTTGAGCAGGCGCACCGTGATGACCGCACCGGTGCGCCCGAATTCGAGGCCGCTCAGATTGCTCAAGCCCAGCTCCACCGGGGCGTAGAAGTTGCCGACCACTTGCGAGCTGAACCAGTAGGCTTGGTTGCGATCTAGTTTTTCCGAGGTCGGCGAAAACACCTGCAGCGGATTGGCCGCGCCGAGGTCGCCGCCGACGTATTTGTAAATCTTGGTATTGGCCGCGATGGCCGCCGGAAAGGTCGCGAAGTAACTGCCCAAGGTCGGGTAAGCACCGCCGAGTTTGCTGGGGAAACCCATCAGGTTCGCCCCGTTGCGCACCCACGCGGCGCTGGGCGGCACGACCTTCTGCGGAATGCTCACCGTGTAGGAGTTGGACGTGGTGCCGCTGCATTTCACCAGATACGCCGACTGGCCGACCATCTGGCTGAGCGCGCTGACCGAGCCGTCGCGTTTCCACACCGTCCACTCGGCGGTGCCGGCCGACGGGATGAGCGGCGTGGTCATGAACTGGACCTGGGTCGGGTTGGTATTCCAGCGCCAGACTTCCAGCACTGCCGGATAGGACGCAAATAACGTCGCTGGCGGCGCGTAACTGGCATCCCCGTGCAGATAGATCGCATTCCACCCGCCCTTGAGCGTGTAGCTCGTGCTCTGCCACTGACCATGAGTCACGCCCACACTTAACCCGGCCAATAACACCCACAGCCAGCCACCCAGCCGTACCCGCGTCGTCAAAAATGTCATCATGGATTTCAGGTTCATCTGATATAAGGGCTTCTCACTTCTCACTTCTCACGTTTCCGCTTTCCGCTTTACCGAACCGTCAGGCGGAAAAATTCGTTGGTGGCGGAGCGCGGAGCGGTGAAGACGGAGAGGATGCCGACATCCGTGGCCTGATAGGCCGGCCTGCCCGCGCCGGGGGTAGCTACCGAGAACGGCACCTGCGTCCAGGTCTTCATGTCGAGCGTGCTCTCAAGCGTGTAAACCTTGCCGGTGATCGCGTAGAACTCGAAGCGCACGCTGGCCTCCCGCTTCTCCTTGAGCGTCAGGCTGAAGGTCTCGGTGGCGTCGCCCGCGAAGGTGCCCGCGAGGTATTCCTGCTGGTTGCTCTGGCCGTCATGGTCGAAGTCACCGCTCAGCCCGCCTAACAGGTCGAGGTTCCACTCGCCGTTGGCGTCGGGGTGGATCCCCGCCTGATAGAGCTGCCATTCCTCCCACGCATCGGGCAGGCCGTCCTTGTTGGCGTCCTCGCCGAGGTTCAGGTCAAGGCGTGTCCGCTCCCCGCCCTTGCCCGCCTTGAGCGTGCCGTTGACCTCGATCGGATAGAACAGCACCCCGTTCATCGCCACCACCAGGCTGAACGTGCCCAGCGCGGCGATCGCCTTGTCGCTGTAGAAAACCGTGCCGCTGCGTGCCGCGTCGATACGGATGTTAAGCTCGTAGTTCTGGTCCATCTGGCCGGAGGTGATGGGCGTGCGCCCGACCTCGACCCCGTCCTTGAGCAGGATGATCTCCGCGCCTTCGGCCGTGACCGTCTGGCCCACCTGATCGCGCACCATCCCGTAGAGCGTGTAATAGGGTGCGGGCGGAAACGCCGCTGCCGTCGACCCCACCACAAGCAGACACACAAGGATTTGGCAGATGGATTTCATGATTATGTTTATCTATGATCCCTTGAAGCCTGAAAGTTTTCGCGCTTGGCTTGAGAGGCGTTGGATCATGGTGAGAGGCCAGTTGCTGTTGCAGCGATGCAGTATAATACATCGATTACTGAATTTCTGACTACCTCATGCCGACCAAACACTGCGCATATCCTCCGATAATCCAAGAGTGTGAACAACATGCGGGAGTTTCACACGAAGCCACGAAAACACGAAAGATTGCAGGAGAGGAAAAAATCCGTGAAAGCCGTGGTTTCTATTTTCCTTTCCAGGTTGATTCATTGGCGGTTCATGGGCTGCGGCGGTCATAGACGCGCCGCTACAAAAGATGCTGGATAGTTTGTCTGTCACCGCATTCGTCACCGCAGCCGGTGTGCGCCGAGTGGTGGCTGCGCCGCAGCCGCGGCCTGGCCTGGGATTCCCCAAAATACACCGCTACGGTGTATTTTGTGCCGAACTTGAAAAGGCTGGTACCCCGATCGGCTCGATTGATCACCTCATCGCCGACATCGCCCGCGCCAACACTTGGACCGTGGTGACGGGAAATTTGCACGAATTCCGCCGCGTCAAACGCCTCAAATGCGAGCAGTGGCATGCTTGATCCTGGCTAGGCATCTGAGATGGATTGTAGCAACGGCTTAGTTCCCGGAATTCGAGTAGGTGCGCAGGAACAGCTGGATGTCGGAGACGCTGGCGACAAAGCGGTTGAGGCCGTCTTGTTCGTCGCTGAGCAGGGTGTAGGCCGGGATCACGATTTTCCAGCGGGTGTTCCAGACGCTGCGGCCGATCAGGCGGGTATTGGTGAACTCGGTGGGCACCGAGCTGTAGAAAAACGCGGGATCACTCACCGGGCGGAAGGCCTGGTGTTTGCGCAGGATCCACGGCTGCTCGCTGAGCGTGTCGTTG
>CAIWHP010000059.1 GCA_903912445.1 uncultured Lentisphaerota bacterium | reverse complement strand
GCGATTTCCTGACGTTCCTTTTCAGTCAACTGCGTATACTCTCGCTTCATGGACGGGTCTCCTGTCGGGGGTTGTTAGTCGCAACAACCGGTAGGTGTACCCGTCCTCTTTCGGTGGTGCACTTGTTATATGCGCGCGGGGCCTTGGGGAAAAGCGCCAGGCCAACCCTAGGAACCCCTCCCGGCGCTCACCCGCTCAAGCCCGGGAACGGCGCCGCGTGAGCAACGCCGCTGAGCGCTCGCCTTCCCTTCAAGGCAATACGTCCCGACGGCTGGTCAGGCCCTTTTATGCATGAGGGCCAGATTCCAGCAGCCGACCACCACTGGACCTGCCAGCAGATAAAGTCCGAAAACACCGGCGCGAGCCATGAATCCGGCAGGATCGCCATCATTGGCAAGGACCGCGGCAGTCGCGATGAACCCACAGGCGAGGGCAACTGTCAGGGTCAGGCGCAACCAGTGATGCCGCTGAACCGTTCTTGTCGGCGTGAAAATCGAGCCGTAGAGGCCCAGCAACCCGAGCCAGCCGAGTCCATAGGCGAGACTTTTCGATGGACCGAGAGGCTCTCCGATGAGGAGCGAGGCAATGGACCCGATGCCAGCGATGATCGCAAACGGAACATAGATCAGGACCGGGCCGGCCACGATCAACTGAATCAGGATTCGTACAGGTGTTTTCATTTTGCCGGGCAGTAGTATTGAACGGACTTGGCGGTCATGTATGTACCTTGGGCACACGCCCCGCTGGTGGTAAAGGGACGGCGCGCAAGGTTAGCGGCCTGTCGTTCGTCGGGCTGCCCGTCGGGGGCGCTGTTGCGCGCTCCAAACTTGCTGTCTGGTTGGCCTCAAGTTCATCTGCGTTTCCTTGCAACGCGCGGAGGCTAGCGGTGGGGTTGGGGCTTGTCCAGTCACTTCGGCGAGTGGGAACGGAAAACGTCAGTTGTCATTTGTCCGTGGTCAGTTGCGGTCTGCTTGCCGGGTGGGAACGAGATTTTCCTAGGCTTGGAAAAGGCAGATGCTCAAGGTATAGGCTGAAGGCGCGGACTGTCTTTTGCACGGAAAGAACGCTATGAACTGGAACCGAACCATGGGCGGCGCGGTTGCGTTGCTGCTGGTGTGTGGGCCAGCGTGGGCCGCGCCGCAAGCGTGGGACTTCGAGAAGGATGCCGCAGGCTGGCGTTCGCCGGGGGAGGGCAGCGGCGTCGTGGCGGAACCGGGCCACGCCACCAACCATGTCTTTGAAATCATCGCGACGAAGCCACATCACACCTTGTTGACGCTGGCGGGCAGCGAGGCGACTCCGGATTTTCTCGCTACGGCTCGTTTCAGAATGGCAGCGACGGAGGGCGAGGCGCCGGTAATCTATCTCTATGGCCGTCATGCTGGCAGTGGCTTCCGTGCGCTCGCCATCCGCCGCGATGGCGCGAGCCTGCTATGCTATTACGGCCAAGGCGCGCCCAGCAAAACCTTCACCGGTGTACGACTGAAAAGCTCGACAGCGTGGGTGCGCGCTAAGATTGCCTGCTGTCAGGAGCGTCTGCTGGGCAAGGTCTGGCTCGAAGGTCAGCCAGAGCCGGACTGGCAACTGGAGGGCGCGGCGGAGGGTCATGAGCGCGGCGTGTTCGCGCTGGGCGTCTGGACCTCGCCGCGTACCCCTTCCAAGGCGCGCGTGCTGTTCGATGACATCACCTTCCACCCCATCAGCGCCACAGAGTTCGCCAGCTTGCAGCAGCAGAAGGTCGGCGTGAAACGCCCGGCACTGGATATGGCCAAGCTGGCGACGAGCGCCGGCGTATTCGAAACCGCGGCCGAGATCGGCCTGGCCACAGCCAGCACGGTGGTCGCCTTCGACAAGCGCTCTGGCGCGCTGACACACATCGTACATCGCGCGTCAGGGCAAGACTTCGTCGCCGACCGCGAAGCAGAACCGCTGTTCAGCGTGGCGTTGACGAAACCGGCCGGACTAGACGCCAGCGAAGTCAGCGCCGAGGAATTTCGCAGCGTCAGTATCGCCAGAGCGGGCGCGGGCCGGCTGGAACTGAACTTCTGCAGCCACGCCACGCTGCCGCTGACGGCGCAGGTGACGGCGACGGCGGGTGCGGATGGCTTGGTGCGGCTGCGCATCGCCCTGCACAATCCCACGGACCAAGCCCTGGCGCGGGTCGAGTTCCCACGCTTCAGCGCGCCAGCGCTGCTCGGCAAAGAGGCGCATGATGACCGCCTGCTGCTGCCGCTTTCGCACACGGATGGTTCGGTCATCGAGGCACCGGGCACGCGCAACCAGAGCAGCGAGGCGTTGTACCCGGAAGGCGCCTGCACGCAGTTCGCGGCGCTCTATGACGCGGCCGCCGGACTCTATCTGGCCGCGCACGACCCCGACGGCCACTGCAAACGGCTTGGCATACGCGCTGTCGCCGGCAAGTCCGTGACCCTGCCGCTGCTCCACCTGCTGCCGGAGGTGGCGGGCCGCGATGTCGCGCTGCCCTATGACATCGTGCTCGGCGCGTTCACCGGCGACTGGCGCGACGCGGCCGATATCTATAAGCGCTGGGCCAAACTTCAGCCTTGGTGCGGCAAGAAGCTGCCCGAGCGCGCCGACATCCCGCAGTTCCTGAAGGAAGGCGCGGGCATCATCATCGCCGGCATCCAGAACCAGCAAGGCTACAACGGCATTTTCGGCGCAGACCTCGAAAAGCTGCCGCAGTTATTGAGCGACTATCGCAAACGCGCGGGACTGGCCCACATGGTCATGGTCCCTTATGGGTGGGAAAACCGCGGCACATGGGCGGGCGTCAACTATCTGCCGGCGGTACCCTCGAGCGAAGCGTGGACGCGGACCGCCGCCGAACTGCGCAAGCAGGGCGACCGTACGACGTTGCTGACTTCCGGCTACTGGTGGGTGGTGAAGCGTAAGACAACGAGCAACGGCCCGGCGTTCGACGACACCGCCGAATACGAGCGCCGCAAGGAGATGGTGATCCAAAACGCCGACGGTTCGCCCTACCTCGCCGACTTCTACGACAAGACCGATGTACACGCCGCCTGGCGCGGGCTCTCGGCGAAGCTCTGCCACGGTAGCGCGGCCGCGCGCGCGACGATGCTCAAAATATTTCTCGATGTGGCGCGGTTGGATACACCGCTGATCAGTTTCGACCAGGAGATCGGTGGGGGACAACGTCAGCCGTGCTACAGCACGACCCACGGTCATCCGCCCGGCTACGGCAACTGGATGTGGACGGACTTTCGCGACCTGTGCACGGAGATTCTGCGACAGGGCAAACCCATCCAGCCGGAGCTGGGCCTGTTGATGGAAAACTGCAACGAGGTGACAATCCCCTGCTTGGCCACCTACTGGAGCCGTCAGTTCGGCGAAGTGGATCATGGCAGTGCGGGCGCGCGCGGCGTCGGGCTCTTCTCCTATCTCTATCACGAGTACGTCACCGCCATCGGCGCGGCCTGTGTGCAGGGCCAAGGTCCGCTCGGCACGCGCGCGTCGGCGGAGCTGCGCTGCCATGTGCTCGCGAACAACCTCGCGCGCGGCCTGATCCCCGGCCCGTTCATGCAGGATGTGCCCTTGGAACCGGGGCGCGACGCGTGGAAGGCGCAGGTCGCAGCGGCCTACTTCGCCTTCTGCAAACCCTACGCGCACTTCACCGAATATTTGCTCCTCGGTGAGACGCGCCGCCCTCCCGCCATCGCCTGCGCCACGCAAGACGTGTGGTATTGGCGACAGGACGCGCAGGGACTGGCTCAGAAACCCGGCGGGCCGAAGGTCGTGAAGACCACGGTGCAACTGCCCTGCGTCATCGCCGGCAGCTTCGCCGCAGCCGATGGCTCGCTCGGTACCGTCCTCATCAACACCACCCAGCAGCCACAGACGGCGCAGGTGACGCTGCCGCGCAGCCAGTCCCTTGTGCTCCACCGCGCCGACCGCACCGAAGAAAACCGCTGGCCCACCGCTCCGGCCACGCTCGACCTCACGCTGGAGCCGCTGGGCGTGCGGGTGCTGGTTGCGCGCTGAACGGGCGGTACCGTTTTCCAATGCTTGGAAATACCGCTATTCCGACTTCCAATCCTTGGAAACCTGCACCGCCACACACCCGGCCAAGCCGTGGAAATGCGCCAAGTGAACAGCGCATGACGATCCCGGCGCGGGTGAGGCATACGGTGCAGGCGATGGTGGGCTGCTTTTAACTATTTGTTCTTCATGATGGACCGCTGGATCCGGCCTCATGGGAAGGCATGGTCGACGCACTTAACTCGACCAGCCGGGACATCGTGTTGAAGTTTCTGGTTGTTGCAGAAACCTTGAGTTTTCGCTCAAAATAATTGTTGTTGAAGCGGGAGTCGCTGTGTTTGGTGGCATACAGGGTGTAGATGGTAAGACCCACCACCTTCACGGCGTCAGGTGAAAAGGCGATCTTACGTAGTTCGTGAAGAAGCCTTGGTGCAGGCGGCGACGCGAGCAAGGAGAAGTAGACGCGGGAAGCAACCGCGCCCGGAAAGGGATTGCGCCCCATAACGCGCCTGATTTGTTCGGGAGATCGGGTTATCACCGTTATGTCAGCGCCAAGGCTATGTTCAATAGCTGCATGAACCGAGCGCCGGACTTCAGGATGGTCCAGGCGAGATTTCGCGATGACGTTGCCGCTTTGAATGTACGTCCGAACATCGGTCAAACCTGCCTCTCCGAGGGCAACCCGCAGTTCAGCCATCGGCACTTTGTTTTTGCCAGAGGGCGTAACGCCCCGCAGGAGGATTACGTAGGTTTTCATGGGGTTGCTTTTTAAGGCTGGTCTTACACTAACGCACTGATAAGACGCCCACTGTTCCCGCGCAGGGGCGCAAAGCATACCCTGTCGCTGGTTGTTGGCCGCGGTTGTGTCCTACCGCTTGTCGCGCAACTGCAGTTCCATGATGACCTGGTATGTCGCCAGCCGGATGTGCGCCCAGATTTTCACGAGAGCAATGTCAACGGCACCACCGAGAGCCAGGAAGAGGCCGAATGGTGAATTTGAGGACTGCATCATGATTAGCCCCGCGATCATGATCAGAACGGCTGCCATGAGGCTGCACCAGTACCAGGCCTCGGTCTGCCGCACCCGTGCCGGTACATCGGTTATGGCTTGGTATTGCTCGAACTTTCGCGACCATCCTATCAGGCTCATGCTTCAGTCTCCTTTCAGTTTCTGCCCCTCGGCCAACGGCAGCCGTGCCTTTGGGCGCGGAACGTGCCGTAGCGTTCCACGGCTTCGTTAGGCTATTTCCGCCTTGGGGCCAGCCCACTTCCCTACATGCACATCCGAGATCAATTTGAACGGGGGATTCTTCGATTGGACGTACGCCAGCAACCTGGCGAAGGTGTTCTGTGCCGGGACTACGCCAGTAACAAAGACCACCTCTTTCTCCGAGTGGCCGCCAATCATCACGTCGGCAAATTCTGGCTGCGCACGAAACTCAGCGTGAAACGTTTCAGCCCACGCGTTTATCGCAAGCACGTACTGCCCTCGCTGTGTGGAGAGCCACCGGTTGTCCTGCTTGATCTCCTCAAGTTCTTCCCTGAGTGATTCGTATGTGTCTTCTGGCAACCGTTTACGGACACCAGCGACGAGCCGCGTGAGTTTCGCTAACTCAGCCTTGGTCTTGCATATCGTTGTCTTCAGTTCGTGAAGCGTTGTGTGATCAATCTTGCCGGTCAACTCGTCGAGTAAGCCTGGACTGAGGCTTTCCTGAACGATCATCTGTCTCCAATTCGTCTTCATCTTGTCTGCCTTGCGTAGCGTTTAGCCGCGGGGCGGGAGGGCGCGAACTGTGCTCCGCACAGACCCTGAGCGACCGGACCGTCGGCTACAACGCCGTGTTGGTTGCTTTCCGTTTCTTCTGTTCCTTCTTTCTTGGTGCGTTGAACTCCAGGCATGAGAGTGTGTGCATATGGAAGAAACTGTTGACCAGAGACAGGGCATTGATGAGGGTGTCGAGGGAACTGACCCCCATTACCTTGTGGATGCCGTTCGTGTAGTGCTCTATGAAGACCGGGGCGTACCAATCGCCGTTCGGATCGTTCTCCACAGGGCGTGGCCGGCCGATCGCGATATGTGCAGTTCTCCGATGCTTGGTGGGCCGCGGCACACGGAAGGTACCTTCGGCGACCAAATCCGTAATCTTGCTTTTCATCGTTCCTTCTTTTCAGCCAATAGTATTATGAACGGACTTGGCGCGTGTGTAGGCACCTTGAGGCACACGCCCCACTTGTGGCCAAGGGACTTCGCGCAAGTCTTGCTTACACTGAGCGTTGGCTTTCAGGTTGGCCTTCGAGGTAGTCTTTATGCAGGCCCGACGCTGCTTGCAAAAGACTGCTTCAGCAGGGGCACGCAAGCGGTGCATGGTTGAGCATGTCGTTCGTAGGGCTGGCAGGCGGAGGCGCTGTGGCGCGCTCCAAGTTTGCTGTCTGGCTGGCCTCAAGTTCATCTGCGTTTCCTTGCAACGCTGCGCAGGCTAGCGGCGGGGCTGGGGCGTGTCCAGACAGAAGATGCCCTTTGTCAGTTGTCATTCGTCAGCTGTCAGTGGTCGGTTGTCCCGCGTTGCCCTTCCATTTCCCCATCTGTGTAATCGGTGTTGGTAATGTGGTCCTCGGGATTCAGGAAGTACTGGAATTTATGGAACGACGGGAGCATCGTTTTGGGCCAGTGGGTGAAAGTGAAAACATCCACTGGGGCGACACGGGAGACGCTCGAAG
>CAIWHP010000058.1 GCA_903912445.1 uncultured Lentisphaerota bacterium | reverse complement strand
TTATTTCCTCATTCAAAAATTTGAAATTTGGAAGCCGTAGGGGCGCAGTCTTGCTGCGCCCAATGTGTGTCGCATGCGGTGCACAAGGGGCGCAGCAAGACTGCGCCCCTACCAGAAACTCAACGCACTGCCTTCAGACAGTCGAGCTTCATCGTGCCCTCGCCTTGTGTCGGGGCCATGATGCCGCCTTCGCCGAACTCGTTCCACGCGTAGATGGTGAAAATCTTCTGGCGCTTGCCGTTGGGCAGCGGTAGGCCGAGGGTGGGGTAGCGGTGGAAGTCGTCGCGCAGTTGCCGCAGCTCGCTGATCCATTCGGCGCGGGTCGGAAAGGTGAAGAACCGCCGGTGGTTGGGATCGGCCCCGGGATGCGTCCACGGCCGCGGGTTCCAGCCTGCGGCGAGATAGGGCACCCATGGAATGGCATCGGCCGCATGCTGCGCGCGGGCCTCGCGCGCTTCCGCGGCCAGCAGCGTGTAGGGGTGCTCCTGCTCCCGGACTTCCACTGATGGGATGGACATGTAGGTGGCGGTGAAGTCGAAGAGTTGCGCGATGTGCTGGCCGGCCTTCACGTCTGTCCGGCTCATCACGCCGCCGCCGATCAGCATCTCGCCGAGGCCCGCCTCGCGCACGGCCTTGCGCAGTTGCTCCAGCCGCGCGCGACAGCGCGCGGGGTCCTGCCCATTCTTCATCCAGAACTGGTGCGCGTCGTGAAGCTTGAAGACGAGCCGGTTGCCGACGCGTAGATGGCTCGGATGCCTGAGCGCCGTCAGCCACACCTGGAGGCACGCGGCCCATTCCGCGTCGGTGACCGCGCTGAAGTCTGCGTGGTTGCAATATTCGACCATGAACTTCAGCTGCGGTGCGTTGGTGGAACGCAGGAAGTTTTCCAGTCCGCGGTTGAGCCGCGGTATATCGGCTGCGTGCTTGCCGTTGGCCGGCGCGAAGTACCAGAGGATGGAAAAGAAATCCACGCCGTGCTCTGCCGCCGCCGCAATCTCGCGGTCCATCGTCGCCTGGTCGTTGTAGCAGCCGAGCACCGGCACGCGTTCTGGATGTTGCGGCCGCCAGTCCGGCTCCTGCGCCGTCCAGCCGTGCCCGTGCCACTTGTTCGGCAGCTCCTCCCACCACCCGGCGAAGTAGTTGATCCCGACCAGCGTGTCGTGTGGTCTTTCGGCGCGAACCAGCGGCGCGTGCAGCACAGTGAACAAGAGCAGGCAGGAGGCAATTTTCATCGGGAGAATTCTACTGATGTGCCGCGCGTGGACAAAGTGGAAAAGTCCGCAAGTGGTAGGGGCGCAGTCTTGCTGCGCCCAATGTGTATGGGATGCGTAACAAACGCTCGCATAAGCTCACCGCAGGTTCGTCTGCGCCTCTATTGAGAATCGTGCAACATCTGACAACTCACGATCATCCTCGTACTCGAAAACACCTAGCCAATGTGTATCGAGGACGAGGACGACGACGAGAACGAGGACGATGGCCAGTTGCGCGAGCCTCAATACCTCACACCAGCGCCCAGGGCGCGCGGTAGGCGCGCTCTTTCATGCGGTTGGCCTGCTGGTCGCCGAGGAACTCTTCCTTGTCCGGGTCCCACGTGAGCGGGCGGCGCAGTTGCATGGCGATGTTGCCGAGGTTGCAGATCGTCGTGGTGCGGTGGCCGATGGCGAAGTCGGCGACGCAGCGCTCGCGGCTGCGGATGCACGCGATGAAGTTCGTCATGTGCGCGAGGCCGCTGGCGTCGCCGCCCTCGCTCTTTTCCTTCACGGGGCCGCCGCCGATCGTGAGGAGCGCGTCGTCGCTGGCTTTGAGCTTGGTGCGCGAGACATCCATCCAGCCCTTCTCGCCGAAGAACTTCACGCTGCCGTCGTAGATGCCGTCGGTGCGCGTCTTCACGCGCAGCTTGACGCCGCTGGCGTAGGTCGCGGTGAAGTCCACGCGCGTCGGCGCCGTGAACAGGCCGGTCGTCGGGAACTCGCCGGACCCTTCCACCGCGACGGGGCCGGACTTGTCCATGGAGAGCGCCCACTGTGCGATGTCGATGTAGTGCGCGCCCCAGTTTGTGGTCTGGCCGCCGGCATAGTCCATGATGTAGCGGAACTGGTAGTGTGTTCGCTGCTTCGCATAGGGCGCGAAGGGCGCGGGACCGATCCAGAAGTCGTAGTCGAGCCCTTCGGGCACGGCTTCCGGCGTCCACGTCGCGCCGACGTACTTGTTGTTGGCGGGGATCAGGATGTCGATGTGGTCGAGCTTGCCGAGGGCGCCCTGCTGGATCACGTCGGCGACGTAGCGGAACGAGCCGTCGCTGCGCTGCATCGTGCCGGTCTGGCCAACGCGGTTGTATTGGCGGAGCGCGGCCACGAGCGCCTGTCCTTCGCGGATGCTGTGCGTCAGCGGCTTCTCGCAGAAGACGTCCTTGCCGTGGCGGAGCGCGTCGAGCGCGATGAGCGCGTGCCAGTGGTCGGGCGTCGAGACGACGAGCGCATCGATCTCCGGGTTGCGCGTGAGTTCGCGGAAGTCGCCGGAGACGAGCTTGCAGCCGGTGTCGCCATAGACTTTCTTGATGCGCGCGGCGGCGCGTTCGCGGAAGAATTTGTCCACGTCGCAGACGGCGACGATGCGCGCGCCGAGCTTCTTGAGGCGCAGCACGCGGTCGATGTTCGAGGAGCCCATGTTGCCGGTGCCGACGAAGCCGAACGTGATCTGCTTGCTCGGCGCTTCCGCGCCGAAGAGCTTGGACGGCATGATGGTGGCCGCGCCCGCGGCCAGCGTGGATAGTTTGATGAAATTGCGACGGTTCAACTGATTCATTGCGCACCTCCGAGCGTCGCGACGGCCAGCGCCGCGGCATCGCCCACCTCGCCACCTTCCGGGACACAAGCCTTGATCGCCGCCAGCGCTTCCTTGTCGCCGCGCGCCGAGAGCGTGCCGATCAGGCCGGCCTTGGCCTTGCCTTTCAAAGCGCCCAGCGCCGCGCGCAGCGCCGTATCCGCTTCCGCGCCGGGAATTGCCTGCAACGCGTAGCGGGCGCAGTCGGCGGTCTTTTCGTCCGCCAAGAGTTTCGCCAGGGCCGGGACGCCCGCGGCCGAGCCGACGAGCCGCAACATCCGGCAGACAAAATCCTGCGCCGCGGCGGTGGCCTGCTGGTCGGCCAGGACGGCGAGCAGTTTTTTCTCGAAGGTCGGATATTGCGAAACATCGGCGTCCATGATGAGCGTCTGGATCGTCGAGGCGTGCGTGCGGTCGCCGCCCCATTCCATCTTGGCCATCTCGGCCCAGGGCTCGGGCGACTTGCTGAATTCCGTCAGCCGCGGATTCGGCTCCGCATTCTTCAGCGGATCGGAAGCGGCGCGTTTTTCATCTGCCATGTTCGGTCTCCGTGTACGGTTTTGCGCTCCAACGAAAAGTGCGCGGGCATTCTCGCGTGACGCGGCGGCGAGTCAAGCGCTTTTGCGGCAATTTGAACCGCAATGAGCGCCAAGAAAAACCGAAGAGGCATGTAGGGGCGCAGTCTTGCTGCGCCCATTGTGCTTCGCTTGCGACACACATCGGGCGCAGCAAGCCTGCGCCCCTACCTCACGCGGCGCGAATTTCCAAGGCTGGGAAAAGATCGGGAATTTTTCAATCCGTGGAAGGAGCGACGCACCTCCACCACAGGGCAGGGGTCAGAGGGTGGCCTCGTCGTATGTGCCAGAGAAATCCTCTCCCTTTACTGCCAACTGTCGCGCTAGTGCATCTTTGAAAAGCGCATCGACTTCCGCTTTGGCGTCGGCAAAGGAGAGCCCAGCCCAATGAGAAATGGTGTCCATGTTAGGAGGGATGCTCAAGTATTTTATTCCATCGCCAGAGCGAATAAGTCCCGCATGAGTAATCCGGGAACAACCTTCGCCCTTTTTCCACACTAGTTCGCCTGCCTCAATTCGATCCGGCCGCGTTCTCGCGATGATTACAAAAGCTGTCATGTCGTGAATAGTGTTCGTTGCGAGTTCAGCACTGGCATCTTTGCCGACGAGCTTCTCCGCCTTTGCCATGGCACTGCCGATATTCGCTATCGGTGATCCTGCAACGGAATTGATGATCAATTGAGCCAGGTCCCGCCAATCTTTGCCATGGATACGATTAATCCCGTGGTTGTAAACCAGCATGCGGCCATCAGAGCTCTTCAGAATCTTGTTTAGCGAGTCTTGGTAGCTCGAGGTGCCGCTTACCGTCTTCGTGGTCGAGCGACGGTCGGTTCGTACGTAGGCGCTGTCTTTACACAGTGCTGTGATGGCTAGAGTCATGATCTATCCCCGGCGGATGCCTTCCGTCGTTGCTCAACCGCACCACGGACGAGGGCGGTTCTTGATCTGGGCGAGCACCTCACGGGCGATCTGCGCATCCTCGGCCACCTGGAAGTCGAACATTCCGGCGAGGATGAAGTCCGCGCCATTGCCATAGGCATGCTTGAAACCGTCGCGCGGCGTGATGGCGCCGGCCGCCATCACCTTGAAGGCGATCCACGGTTTGCTCACGCCCTTCATGAACTCCGCCGTCTCTTCCGGGTTGCCGCACCAATAGCCCGGCACCTCGGCATAGTCGGCCTTGAGGTCGCTGTTGGCGTGGCGCTCCTGGCTCTGGCGCAGTTTCGCCAGCTCTTCCGGCTTGGGCGCGGTGGGATACTTGAGATGGTGGAAGGTCTTCACGTAGAAGTCCACTCCGAGCTTTTGTTTCTCGCAGTACTGGACCACATCCAGGCCGTGGCTGCTGATGCCGGAGGGCAGGCCGGTGGCCTTGAGAATCTCGAGCAGTTCGCCAACCAAGGCCCCCTTGCCCTGATTGATCAGCGGCCCGGCCAGCATCCCCGGCACATAGAGCGCATCCACGCCGCTGTTCACCAGTTGCGGCACTACGCGCTTGTAGGCGTCCACATCTTTCACCAAACCCTCGGCAGTGAACCACGGCGCGACGATCCAGTTCATTTTGCCGCCGCGCCGGTTGCGATATTCGCAGAACAGCTTCTCGATCTTCGGGTCGGAGTGGGTGATGAACGTATCCACCCCGCTGGCCTCGGCGGCGGCGAAGGTGTCGAAGATTTTCGCGTCGGTGTTGTAGTGGCGCGACAGGTCGTTCACGTAGCGCAGGTCGCGGCTGTGCATGTAGAAGGTGATGTGGTTGGTGCCCAGCATCAGCCGGCCCATCTCCATGTTTCCGATTTTGCCCTTGGGCATCGCCACCGCGGTTTTTGCGGCGGGCGCGGCGGCAGGCGCCGCATGTGCCGCGCTGGCGGCGGCCACCGTGCCGGCGCACATGAGCTTGAGAAAACTGCGGCGATCGGCCTGTGTGTTGGGTTGCATGCTGGATTCCCTTCGTTTCTTTACCGGACTTCAACAGCGATTTTCAGCGGCGCGATGTTCCAGCCGTCGGCGGTGAGTTGCGCCGCGGCGGGGAGGTTGGGCGACTCGATGGTCAGCGTCCGGGTTTCGCCGGGCAGCAGCGAGACGTAGTTCTCGCTGGCGTAGGCGGGCAGGACGCGCTGGCCGGCACCGTCGCGCAGCACGAGGTGCGTCATCAGCGCGACGCTGGCCGAGGGGTTCGTCAGCGTCACTGCCACGCGCTGCCCTGCGACCTTGGCCTGCGCCTTGAGTTCGACGGGCGGCAGGTCGTTCAGCTTGAGCAGCGCCTCCGGCTTCGCGCCGTGCCAGTAGAAATTATCGGAGAGCAAGTGCCCGGCGGTATCGCGCAAGTCGAGTTTCAGGAGGCACACCTCGGTGGTCGGCCACTCGATCTTGAATGAGCTGGTGGTTTCGTTCGCGGGCAGAGCGAGCGTGGTTTCTTTGCTCCACAGGACCTTGCCGCCGAGGTCGAGCACCTTGGCGGAAAGTTTGGCGCCCGGTATCTTTGCGAGCGTGTTGTTGATCGCGGCGAGCGCAAAGTCCGGCAGGTTCATCTGGATATGGACCGGCTCGCAGGCCTTCTGCACGCCGTAGAAGGCGCCGGCGGTGTCGTAGTCGCTGGAGAGGATCTGCCACATGGTGCTCGGCCACGCGGGCTGCGTCATCCAGAGCAGGCGGCCGGAGGTCGGCTGCCAGAGGCGCGCATTCATGCCCTCGAACGCGGCGCGGTGGTTCTCGTAGTGGAGCATCTGCCCCTTGCGGACGTAGTCGGCGAGATCGCCCGGCACGCCGAAGCGCTTCACGAGGTCGGCATCGAATGGCTTCACATCGCCGCCGCCGCTCTGGTGCCAGTCGTGATAGGCCCAGGTATCGCTGACCGGCCAGAGATCGGCGGCGGGCATCATCGCACGCAGCGCATCAATCGTCGGCATCGAAGGCAGGCCGACCTCGGTATTGAAGCCGATGCCGATCTTGGTGAAGTAGTCCGCCGGGTTGGTGTGCTTCCACGGCCCGCTGTTGAGCAGGCTGACGTTGCGCGAGGTCGGCTGGTAGTAGCGCGTGCCGTCGTGCCGGCGGATCAGCTCGTCGAGGCCGGTGTTGAGCGCCGGCGGCGGCATGCCCTCGTTGCGCGCGCACCAGAGCACGATGCTCGGATGCGTGCGGAAGCGGGAAATGCAGTCGCGCGCGTTGTCGAGGAACAGCGCGGCGTCGGCCGGCTCCATGTTGTAGTCCTGCGTCGAGATCCAGAACTCGTTCCAGACCATCAGGCCGTATTCATCGCACAGCGCGAACAAATCCTCCTCCATGCTCTGCCCGCACCAGTTGCGGATCATTGTGCAATGGGCGTCGCGGTGCAGCCGGATGAACGGCTCCAGCCGCGCGCGGCTGACGCGCTTCATGCCGTCATCCATGCCCCAGTTGCCGCCCTTGCAGACGATGCGCTGGCCGTTCACCTTGACCGTGAGGAACGGCGCGGTGCGCGTGTCGCTGACCGCCGTCAGCGCGGGCGACTGCGCGCCCGCCGCGGTCAGCGACGGCATGAAGCCATCCTTCGTCTTCACGGTCGCCTGATGCCGGTGATCCACCACCATCTGCTCGCCTGCGGCGGTCGGCGCGAATTCGACGCGCCGGATTTTGCCCTGCGGATCGAGCGCGCTCAATTCATAGGTCACTTCGCGGATGCCAAAGCGCGTCTGCTTCTGGTCGGAAACTTTTCCATCCGCGCCGGCGAGCGCGAGTTTCAGGTTATAGAGCTCCGGCTTGCCATAGCCATTGGGCCACCACAGGCGCGGCTGCGCGACGGAGAGCGCGCCCAGCTTGAGCAGCCGTTTTTCGCGCGGCGCGAGCGCGACGTTCAGCTTGAGTGGCTCCAGGCCCTCGACGGCCGCGGTCAGCACGCCGGTCTGCGGCTGGTCGGAGAGGTTCGTCGCTTCGATGCTGATGGTGACAGCGGCGGGCGCGGTCTGCGGCAGCGGCAGCTTCGTCACCACCTGCGGATCGCCGAGCACGATTACGCCGTGTGGGCTCAACACCACGTCCTGCCAGAGGCCGGTGTTGCGGTCGCGGATGCCGGGCACCCAGTCCCAACCCTCGCACGCGATGAACGTCGGTCCGTCCTGACACATCTCGCCGCCGTTCGGTCCGGGGCCGTCCTTGATGGATTGCTCGTGCGGGATGCCGGGGTGGGGCGGCGGCGAGACGCGCACGGCGAGCGCGTTCATGCCGCCCGCCGGCTTCAGCAGCTTGCCGACCTCAAACGCTGCGCGGATGAAAGCGCCCTTCGACACACCAAGCTTCTGGCCGTTCAACCAGTACTCCGCCGAGTAGTTCACGCCGTTGAACAGCAGCGTCGCCTCGCGCCCGTACAGGTCCGGCGTCGGGAATTCGAGGCGATACCAATAATCCTGGCGGCAGAGTTTTTCCGGGATGAACAAATTATTGAGGCCGAAGTAGGGGTCGGGATAGACGCCATTCGCCACCAGTGTGCCGAGCGCCGTGCCGGGCACGACGGCGACAGGCCACGACAGCACGCTCTGCCCCGGTGTCGCCAGCGTGGCGGCCGTCCTGGCCTCGTCGCCCACCACCGCCATGCGCCAGCCGCGCGCGAGCGTCCACGCGCCGGCGGCGCGCGCGTCGAGCCGCGCCGGTTCGTCGGAGACCGTCTTCGTCAAAATCTTCGCGGCTTTTTCCGCCGCGGCGCGGTTCGCCGGGTGCGGGCGCTGGTCATCGCCCTGCGGCGCGGCCAGGCCCGGCGCGCCGACCTTCGTCTGCTCCGGCCAGGTTTCCACCTTCGCGGCGTTGGCCGCCAAGCCCGCCGTCGCCAACAGCACCAGCATCAGCTTCTTCATCCGGTAGCTCCTTTCGCAGAACAGTGCGGGCATCATAACGGGCGGCGGGGCATTTTCCAAACCTTGGAAAACGGGAACACGAGTTTTCCCAAGGTTTGGAAATGACCGGGGACATCCGACGGATCGGACGTATCCGCCGGATATGTTGAGCGCGGCCTGTGTGCCGGGTTTCAGGGCTCGACGATTTCAAACGGGATCGCCGGCAGGGTGGCGATCTGGGCGCCCTTCTTGGGGGTCTTGTTCTTGGGGCTCGACGAGGGATTCTTGGCCATGACGGCAACGATGAGGTTGCCCTTCTGGCCGGCTTTGCACTTGGCCGTGTCGGCGGCAATGAACAGCTCCGCGCCGCTGGTGGCGGGCACGAATTTCTGGATGCTGATGCCTTCGGGCGGCTCGGTCAGTTCGAGCGCGACCTTGCCGCTGGTGACCATATAGCCGGGGACGCTCAGCTTGATGGAGACACTGCCGCCGGCGGGAATTTTCACCGGCAGATCGCTGATGATTTTCAGCGGGGGTATTTTGGAACTGCTGCTCTTGCTGGAACTGCCCTTGCCCGACCCGCCCTTGGAGGAGGAGCGGCCGCCAATGCCGATCCGCATCTCCTGGGACAGCACAAGATGGCGGTAGGCGAAGGCCTGCATCATATCCTCGGCGGGGATGGCGCTGTGGGCGACCTGCTGGCCCTCAATCGTCGCGCGCCCGACGAAGTTGAGCTGGAGCGCGTGCGGCGAGCCCATCGGCGGCGCCGTCAGCGTGAGCTTCACGGAGTCCTGTCCGGCGGGGATGGCGCTGCCGTTGACCTTGAAGCCGTCCGGCGCGTCCTGCAAGCTGATCGGGATGGCATTGGTGAACCCGTCGCGGCGCACGGCATAGACCGTGAGGGGGACGGTGCCGCCGTAGCGCATGTTGATGCTGGACGGCACGACGCGCAGCGCGAAGTCGGGCCGCGGCGCGCTCAGGCGCAGGCGGTAGGCGTAGTCCGGTCCGCCCTGGTGCGAGGTGTCGGTGACTTCGAGACAGTAGGTGCCGTTCGTCGGCAGCGTCAGGCGCAGATAGGAATCGGCGTGGTGCGTCTCGAGGCCGGCGCCCTTGTCCTCGCAGTCGTCATTCGTAGCGATGAGCTTGCCGTCGGCGTCCGTCAGCTTGATCAAGGCGTCGAGCGGCGAGTTGAGGTGGCGCGCCAGGACCTCGGCGACGAGGGCCTGCCCGGCCTGGCCCTCGAACTTGAAGTAGTCCCGGTCGTCGGGTTTCTCGATGCGTCCGTTGACGATGATCGGGAGTTTGACGGCCTGCGCGGTGCGCCGCTGGCTGTTCACCTTCTGCTCGGCGCATTCCGGCAGGCTGTCCACCGCGAACGGCACGAAGTTGGAAATCCACGGATCCTTGCGCACGAAGATCGGGAAGGTGCCCGGCGCGCGCTTCTGGTTGTCGACGTTCACCCTGGTCGTCGGCAGGTTCCAGCCTTTCAGCTCGACCGCAGCGGTCGCGCCGACCGGGCCGCCGAGCGGATAGATGCTGGTGATGAAGGGGATTTCGCCGAGGGTGATGCGGTAGACGAAGTCCTCGCGGCCGCGGTAGATCGAGTCCTTGATCTCCAGGACATATTCGCCATCGGCGGGGATCTCGTAGTACAGCACCGGGTCGGGGCTGAAGCGGAAGTCGTCGTCGTAAGCGAGCTCCTTGCCGCTGGCGTCGTAGAGCGCGATGGTGGCTTGGAACCAGCCGGGGACCGCGTCGGCGAGGTAGGGGATCAACTCGCGCGCGCTGACGGCGATGACGAGCTTCGTGCCTTTCGTGGCGGGGAAGCGGAAGTAGTCCACCGTGCCGGGCATGATCTGGCCGTTGACGACCGTCGGCAGCGTGACCTTCGTCTCTTCGCGATCCTTGGCCACCTTGAACAGCGGCACGCTCATCTGCTTTTCCTTGACGCTCGTCTGCTGCTTGATCGCCTTGATTGCGGGCCGGGTGACTTCCGGGAGCTGCCCGATCTTGAACAGCAGCGGGTTGGTCAGGCCCTGCGGCGTGCCCAGCCGGATCTCGTGGTCGCCCTGCGTCGCATCCGCCGCAATGGTGACCGTGAGGGTGGCGATCTCGGAGATCGCAGGGTTCTCCGGGCGGCGGACGCCGCCGGCGATTTTCTTGCGGGCTTCCGCCAGGAGCTTCTCGTCCTCGGGGGTCCAGGTGGCGTGGGCATATTTTTTCTTCAGCGTCTCGAGTCCCTTCGCCTCCTCGGCGGGGTCGGGCTTGAGGCTCTTGGTGTTCTTGAAGCTGCGGAAAGCCTCGAGCGCCTTGAAGTCGTTGCGGACCACAGCGCGGCGCGCCATCAGCTGGTCCACCAGGATGCGCGCGTCGTTCAACTCCTTGCCGTTGAGCGGCCGGAGGAGGTGGGTGATCTGGGCCTGCACGCCGCCGCCGGACACAAACACATTGGTGGCGCCGAACAGGAACTGCCCGCCGATGACGACCTCGAAGGTCGTGCCCGCCTTGCCGCCCGCGGGGTAGACATAGCCGATGTGCGGGCCGGTCTGCTGCGCGTGCGCTGTCGCGAGCACGAGCGCGGCGCTGCCGGCCGCGAGGAATTTGCGAAGCGTGGTCATGCCGTTACTCCTGTTTTCCAAGGCTTGGAAACGCGGGTTGTTGCTTGTTCCAAGGCTTGGAAAAAGTCACCGCGGACTTTTCCAAACCTTGGAAACGGGGCTGCTGCATCGGTCCATTCATCACATGATCTCGGTCAGCTTGTTGCTGCCGGCGACGCCGGTCTCGGGTTTCATCACGCAGACGTCGAGCCCTTGCGGGTGCGGCAGCTTCGCGTTGCAGTCAATGCCGAGCAGGTCGTACATGCTCGTGATCAGGTCGGTCACGTAGATCGGCCGCGTCTTCACTTCCTCGCCGGTCGCGGTCGTCTCGCCTACCGCGTGGCCGCCCTTGAAGCCGCCGCCGGCGACCACGTGGCTGAAGACCTTGCCGAAGTGGTTGCGCCCGCCGTTCCACGGCGGATCCCACTGCACGCGCGGCGTGCGGCCGAATTCGCCGCCCCACCAGACGATCGTGCTGTCGAGCAGCCCGCGGTCGGAGAGATCCTGGAGCAGCGTCGCCATGCCCTTGTCCAGATCCGGCAGCTTGCGGCGCATCTCCTGGAAGTGTCCCTTGTGCGTATCCCAGCCTTCGTAGTTGATCGTCACATAGGGCACGCCGCGCTCGACGAGCCGGCGGGCCATCAAGCACGACTGGCCGAAGCGTGTCCGGCCATAGGCCTCGCGCAGCGCGTCCTTCTCCTGCGAGAGGTCGAAGACCTTGCCGGCGTCGCCGAGGATCAGGTCGTAGGCGGCCTGCTCGCTCTTCGCCGCCTCCAACACCTGCGGATCGTCGGGCATCGTCAAGCCGAGCGTGTTGAGGTGGTGCAACAGCTCGCGCCGGCTCTGCTGGCGCTTGTCGGTGATGCCTTGGGCGACGACGCCCTCGACGAGGAACGGGTTTTGCGAAGGATCGCCGCCGGTCGCGAACGGCTTGGCGCGCGAGCCGAGGAAGCCTGCCTCGGCGAAGCGGCCCTGCAGCTTCGTCATCACGAGATAGGGCGGGATGAGGCCCTTGTAGCCACCGTTGTAGCCCTTGAAGTAGGAGACCACCGCGCCGACGCCGGGGTAGACCGTGCCGTCGCCGGGCTTGTGGCCGGTCTGCACCATGTAGGAGGCCGTCTCGTGGCCGTTGATGCCATGTGTCATCGTACGGAGGATCGAATACTTGTCGGCCTGCTTGGCCAGCAAGGGGAGCAGCTCGCAGATGCGGATGCCGGGGACGTTGGTCTCGATCGGCTTGGTGAGCGGGCCGGTGAAGTCGTTGCCCGCCTCCGGTTTCGGATCGAATGTGTCGAGGTGGCAGGGGCCGCCCCACATCCAGATTTGGATGACGGCCTTGGCCTTGGCAGCCTTGACGGCAGCCCGTGCGCGCGGCGCCAGGGCGCCGCCCAGCATCAGGCCGCCGGCACCCAGCATCGTGCGCTGCAAGGCCGCCCGCCGCGTCATCTCGCCTGCCGACAGGATGGTATGGTTCATATTCATCGTACGCCTCTATTCTCTTCAGGTTCAGTGCCGATACAAAAATTCCTGGCTGTTGATCAGCGCCCAAGCAATGTCCAACGCGGCTTCGCGCCCCTTCCCGGGGTCGCGATACTTGCCGCTGCTCTTGCTGCTCTTGCCCGACTTGGCGGACTTGCCGCTCTTGCCCGTGGCGCTCGCGGCGGTGGCGGGCGCCTCGATCTGGGCGTAGCCCGCGATGGCCTGTATTTCCTGCGGGGTCGGTAGGCGCGAGAGGATCATCAGGTAGAGCCCACCGATGACCTCGCGGGGCGCCGTCGCGTTGCGCATCAGCGCCTGAAACTTCGGGCTCTGCTCCAGCTTGCGCTGGATGTGGCTGGAGTTGAGCATGTGCAGCGTCTGGTCGGGCGTGGTCTTGTTGACGCGCTCCGACCACAGGCCCGTGTCGCGCGCGGGCCGGCCGAACATCTCGAGGAACGAGCTGCTGATGCTGCCGTCGCCGAGCTGGATCGCGCGCTGGTCCTCGGGGATGAAGGTGAACGGTTCCGGGATCGCGCTGACATATTTCTCCGTCGTGCCCGTGATCTGGTTCAGGGCGTCGATCAGTACCTCGGCCTCCAGCCGGCGCAGGGGGTAGCTGGCAAAATTCGCCTCGGCCGCCGCGCTGCGCGTCTTCGCGATCGAGGACAGCTGGTAGGTATCGGAGGTCAGGATGAGGCGGTAGATGTGCCGCAGGTCCCACTTGGCTGCAATCAGCTCCTTCTGGAGATAGGCCAGCAGTTCGGCGTTGCACGGCGGGTTGTCCGCGCGGAGATCGTCCGGCTCGTGGATGATGCCGCGGCCCATCAGCCAGGCCCACACGCGGTTGACCGCGACGCGTGCGAACCACGGATTCTTCTCCCCGATCAGCCAGTCGGCGAAGACCTGGCGCGGGTCGGTGTCCGGCGCGATCAGCGCCGGCTTGCCGTCCGGGAACACGGCCGTCTTGGCCAGGCCGTTGGTGGCCATGGCGGGGTCGTAATAAACGATTTCCTCTTTCCACTCCAGCGTCGCCTTGTAGTCGATCTGCGAGAAGAAGCCCGCCAAGCCCGCAAGTCTTTCCTTGGGCCACTTTTCCGTGCGCTCGCCGAGGAACGTCTGGGCCACCGCATGGGCGACGCCCGCCGGCGTCTTGTCCTGCACCGCGCGGTAGAAATTGACCGGCCCGACGCGGAAATTGCTGCCGTTCGCCGTCAGGAGCTCGCGCGCGAACTTGTCGTAGGGCATGCCGTCGCGCAGCGCCGTGAAGATCCAGCGGTGGTAGGCCTGCACCGCATTCGGCCAGAGGTTGATCGGGAATTCCGCCTTGACCCGCAGCGCCTCGTCCCAGCGCATGGTCCAGTAATCGGTGAACTCCGTCCGCTTGAGCAGCACGTCGATCAGCGCCTCGCGCTTGTTGGGCGACTCGTCCTTGATGAAGGCCATCGCTTCCTTGCCTGTCGGCATGGTGCCGATCACGTCGAGGTATGCGCGCCGGACGAACACTGCGTCGGAACAGAGATTCGCCGGCTGGATGCCGAGCTTGTTCAGCTTGGCCAGAACCAGCCGGTCAATTTCGGTCCGGCCCGTCGGAGCGCTGGCGGTTTCGTAGGGGTTGGGCGCCACGGCGCGCGGGGCCGATTCCGGCGCCGCTGCCGAGCCCACCGCCATCGCCGCCAATAGCCCAAGGACGTATGAAGTCTTCATTGACTGTATAACGTTAACCGACACCGGAAAATTTTAGCAATAATGATAATAAACGCCAGCCTGTGGCGCCGCCGTCAAGCTGGTCGGAAGTCGTGCGGTTCCGCAGTACCAAATTAGCCCTCCGGACGCCGGGTTGGCGGGAATGCATAAGGGCCATCGAATGCAGGCCAGCCGCCTTTCCGCCTGCGCTTGGTTCAGCCCAGTTCTTCAACGATCCGGGCGGCGTCGCGGACACACTGCGCGCAGACGGTTTCGCGCAGGTTCTGTTGCTTGAACTGCTCCTGGCCGGCGGGGGTTTCCAGGTCGCAGTCGGGCAGCAGTTCGCTGCAGAGGCAGGTGCCATGCAGGGCCTTGAAGCGGGCGACCAGTTCGCGGGTTTTGGCATAGGTGGTGTCGGTGGCGGAACGGCTCGCGCCTTCGCCGCGGCCGTGCCGGGCGCCGAGGACGAGAATGCCGCCGGTGACGGCGCCACAGACCTCCTGCAGATGGCCCATGCCGCCGCCGAGGCCCGTCGCCAGCTTGAGTGCGAGGTCTTTATCCAGTCCGAGGTCGTCGCAGAAGGCAAACAGCACGGACTGCGCGCAGTTATAGCCGGCGGCGAACTTTTCCGCGGCGAGTTCCCTTTTGGAGGGCATGGTGACTTCCTTTCAGGCTTGTTCGACGACCAAACGGTTGCCTTGGGCCTCGACGATGCGGATGCGCGAGCCTTCGGGCAGGAAGTCGCCACGGGTGACGACATCGAGGCGGCGCTCGCCGAACTGCGCGGCGCCGGCGGGGCGCAACATGGTGAGCGCGGCGCCGGTGAGGCCGATGAGGGCGGCGGTGTCCTCGGTGGCGGCCTGATAGCCCGCCTGTTTCGCCGTCGCGGTTTCGAGGACAAAGCGGCGGAAGAGGCGGGTTTCCGGGAGATAGCGACCGACGGCGAGCATGCCGACGCCCGTCATCACCAACGCCAGCGCGAGGTTGAAGATGGGCAGCTTGAGCTCGGGCATCGTGGGATACCAGGGGCCGCCGGGCAGATGGTCGAGCATGGCGCTCAGGAGCGCCCAGAGGATCAGCGCGGCGCCGCTGACGCCGAGGAAGCCGAAGCTGGGGAAGAAGAAGACCTCGGCGATCACCAGCGCGAGGCCGCAGAGGAACAGCAGCATGTCCTCCCAGCCAGCGAGCCCGGCGATGTGATGGCCCCAGAAGAAGATGGCGAGGCAGAGCGCGCCGAGGATGCCCGGCAGCATGACGCCGGGCGTCTTGAACTCGATGTAGAGGCCGAGCAGGCCGGCCATCAGGAACAGCGGCGCGAGCGCGGCAATCCAGCGGGCGAGGTGCTCGGCGGCGGTGATTTCCAGGGTGCGCACCTCCGCGTTGGCGAGCCCGACCTTGGCCAGCAGCGCGGGCAGATCCTTGACCGTGCCGGCGGAAAGCAGCGGCTTCTGGTCCTTGCCGAATTTGCGGAAGGCCTCGACATCGGTCAGCGTCAGCAGGCGGCCGGTCGGGCAGAGGACGACATCGTCAATCTTCAGCTCGGTTTCGAGCCGGACCATCTTCTCGGCCACCGCCGTGCTGTGGCCGCTTTGTTCCGCGGCGGAGCGGATGAGCGCGGCGACGCCGGAGACGGATTTCTCCTTGATGTCCGGCGGCATGGCCTCGATGGTGCCCCACGGGGTCATCAGGATCGGCATCGCGTCGCCGATGACCGAGCCCGGTGTCATGTAGATCTGCGGCGTGGCGAGCGCGATGATCGCGCCGGCGGAGAAGGCGTGGTTTTCGACGAGGGTGTAGGTGGGCACCTTGATGTGCTGGATGGTGCGGACGATTTCCGTCGCGGCATCCACGGTGCCCCCGGGCGTGTCCATCAGGAAGACGATGGCGCTCGCGCTCGCCGCCCCGGCCTCGGCGACGCCGCGGCGTATAACGTAGAGCAGGGCGGGTTCGATCATGCCGTGGATGGGGATCGTGTAGACCACCGCCGCGTTGGTCGGGGCCGCGCCTGCGGCGGCGGGCAGCAACGGCAGGCCGAGCAGTCCCAGCACGGCGAACAGGATTTTCCGTTTCATCTTTGTGCCTCTCATTATTCCGTGGCTACAGACCGTCAGTGTCCGTTTCGCGGAGATAGTCGCCGGCATAGAACATAACCTTGATGAGCAGGGTTACGAGGCAGGCGCCAAAGCCGGCGGCCATGGCGTCGCCCGCGAACAGCGTGTCGGGCTGCAGGTTGCGGAACAGGAACATGCCGAAGAGGGTGTTGATGACGCCTTCGTAGGCGCCGTGCCAGAGCTCTTCCGGCATGGCCAGCAAACTGAAGATCAGCCACGTGCCGTAGTCGGCCAGCACGCAGCCGAGGATGGCGGCGTCCAGGACTTGCAGCGTGTGCGGGTCGTGGATGGAAAAGACCGCGGCCAGCAGGCCGTAGACGCCGGTGCGCGCTGCCGAGATGATGGTGCGAGGGTTGACCATGGTTGCCCCTGCCGACGCCATTACTATAACCGATTCCGCCGGACAGTTGAACCAAATTGAACCCCAGGGCAAACGCATCTAAAGCCCGAGCAGCTGGAGGAGATAACGCTGGTTCCAGCCGGCGGTCTTCTGTTTACCACGGATACCGCGTTGTTTGGTCGTGTCGCGCTTGAGCAAGTTGAGGGCTAAGCGGCGCAGGGTGGCGAGGTTCTCGGCGGCGTGACCGCTGCGGACGCGGCCCTGATCTTCGCCGATTTGCCCTGTGCCACTTATTCGGCGCTCTTGCCGACGCGGAAGAAGTTGGTCTCGCCCTCCAGCACCAGCTGTGCACCGTTCTCCTGCACGCCGATGATGCGGGCACCCTCGATGACCTCGCCGACCTTCAGGATCTGCCCGTTGATGAAGATGACGGCGGCGCCGCCGGCGCGGCCCATGATGCCGGTGATGTTCAGCTTCGGCCAGACCACATGCACCGGCAGGGGTTTCGGCGCCGGTGCGGCGGGCGGCGGAGCGTTGATAGCCGCGTCTTGGGCGTGCGTGGTGCGCACGAGGTCCGGCAGCGGATTCGTCGCGACGGCCGCCGGCGGCGGGGGCACTTGAGCCGGCGCGTTCGTCACGCCCAGCACCAGCTCGGTCCGTTCCGGCGTGACCGTCGTCTCAAGCTTCGCCTTGGCCTGTGCGATGAGGTTGGTATGCAGCTGCGCCAGGGCAGCCTTGGCCGCCGCCGCGGCCACGGGTTGGGCGGTGGCCTTTGCGGCGGGCGCGGATGGCGCTGCCCGCAGGAGGAACCACCAGCCCCCATAGCCCAGCAGGGCAAGCAACAGCACCAGCAGCAGCGCCAGCAGGCCAAAGCGACGGGCCGGTCTGGGCGGCGGCGGGGGCAACGGCGGAGGCGCTGGCAACTCGGGTGAGAGGAGTGCCTCCGGTTGTCCCGTTTCGGTGTTATGGCGGCGCAACGCTTCCTGAATCAGACTCATAGCCATTCTCCCAAGTCCTTCACGGCGCGTTCCACTTCGGCGCGCGTAATGCGCGGCGCGCGCGCCACATACCCCGCGAGCAGGGCGCGGTCGGCCAGCGCGTTGATCACGCGCGGCAGGCCCGCGGCATGCCGGTGCAGGAGGCGCGCCGCCGGCTCCTCGAAAAGCCACGGGTCGGCGACGCCCGCCACCTGCAGACGGAAAGCAAGATATTGGCCAACCTCGTCCGCCGTCAGCGCGTGGAGCTCGCAGCGGACGAGGATGCGCTGCCGCAGCTGCCGCAGCTCCGGCCGTGCGAGGCGCGCCTTGAGTTCCGGCTGGCCGACGAGCACGAGCTGCATGAGCTTGTGCTGGTCTGTCTCCAGGTTGGAGAGGAGGCGCACCTGTTCGAGGACCTCGGGCGAGAGATTCTGCGCCTCGTCGAGGATCACGGCGATGTTGCGGCCCGCGGCGGACTCGCGGAGCAGGTAGTCGTTGAGCTGGCCGACGAGCTGCAGCCGGTCGCGCGAGCGGGCCTCGCAGCCGAGGTCGTGCAGGATCGCGCGCAGGAGCTGGGTCGTGGTCACGAGCGGGTTCAGGACCAGGGCGGCGTGGACGTTGTCCGGCAGGCTGGCGAGGAGGGCGCGGGTCAGCGTGGTCTTGCCGGAACCGACCTCGCCGGTGAGCGCGATGAAGCCTTTGCGGTGTTCGATGCCGTAGCGGAGCAGCTCGAACGCCTCGCGATGCTGGGCGGAAAAGAAGAGAAAGCGCGGATCGGGCGTCACATTGAAGGGCGCTTCTTTGAGCCGATAGAAGTCCAAGTACATAACTAGGTCCGCGTGGGGTATATTGCCCAACCTTTGGAAGAATTAGCGAGCGGTTTTTCCAAGGCTGGGAAAATGTCTCGTGGTGGCGGGCGGATGGGTTATGGTGGAGCGCTTTCGCAAGCGCGAGAATCGCAGGGCTCAACGCGGACCGCCGCGCGGTGGCGGACCAGCGGCGGGGCGGGTGGTCTGAAAGATGCTAATAGGTAGGGCTAGAATGAGAACAAAGCGACAGAATGGGTTCACGTTGACGGAAGTGATGGTGGCGACGCTGATCCTCGGCCTGTTCATCGTGGGCTGCTATAAGATGATCGTGGGTGCGCTCTGGATGAACCAGTCCGCGCGCGATCACTATGTGGCCATCAACATGGCGGATAGCCGGTTGGAGCGTGCGCGGAACCTGCAATATGCGAGCTACGGCCAGTTGATGGAGACGCAACTGGTGATGGCGGCCGACGGCACGCCTAGTGTGTCGGGACCCTATCGGCGCTCGACCAGTGTCAACACCAACTATGGCGTGAATCTGACCGAATTTGTGGTCCAGGTGGATATCCGCAACCACAAAACAGGCGTCTTCGATGGCGTCAAAGAACAATTGGCCACGGTCTTACCGAGCAAGCAATGAAGACAAGACACACCAAAGCAGGGTTTTCGCTCGCCGAGATGCTCTTCAGCGTGACGATTACGGTGATCGTGGTGACGGCCAGCATGATGGGCTATGTCTATCTCCTGCAAGGCGAGCGTCTCAACTCGACCCAGGCGCAGCTGGATGTGAGTGTGCGCATGGCGGTCAATGCGCTCCGCCATGACTTGCGCCTCTCGGCGATAGATAAAATCATCCTCTATCCGACCGGTCCCGGCCCCTATTCGGCGATCAGCTTTCCGATGACCACACCGAACCCCAGCGGGCTGTTGACCTATGGCACGAATGGGCTGATCCAATGGGACAAAACGATCATCTATCATGTATGGTCGGGCCAGCCGAACCAGTTGCGCGTGACGACCTTCAGCCCGCGCAACAACAGCCTGACAGATGCGCAACGACAGGCGCAACTCGCCAGCGTGGTTACCACGGGCAATGGCAGCGCGACCTTCGACGCCGGCACCGCCAGCACGCGTGTGCTGTTCAACAATCTGGTGCAGTGGAATATCTATCCGCAGCGCGCGGTGTTCGATGGTTATAGTTCCAACACCGAGCGCGCGGTAGATTATCAACTTGGCACCGTCGTCCTCACCGCCGGCACGCATCTCTTCAAATTCACCGCGATCGGCAAGAACGCCTTGAGCAGCAACTATGCGATTGGTCTGGATACGCTGGTGATGTCGCCCTGCGGTGTCGAGCGCGAGGTGGAGGCGCAGACGGTCTCGGCCGGCAGCGCCACGCCCAACTATATGCCCAACGGTGGCTGGAGCGGCAACTACCGGCTGTTGTCCTCTTGCACTGCGACCGGCCAGTATTTCACGCTCAGCATGGAAAATGACCGCTGGGAGGAATCGAACTTCCGGGGTACTGGCGCCCTGTGCGACGGCACCACGGTGCTCTTTGACGAGACCGGCGGCAGCAACGATTTTATTGTCGCGCTGGAGGGTCCCGGCTATGCATGGCAGGCGACAACCCAAACCGGCGATGCTCTCGGTGACTCGTCGCAGGGCGATGCCTTGCGCGCCTCGGCCGTGCGGGTGCTTTTGCGCGGTTCGCAGATGGTCAGCGGCAACAACATCCAGCTGGATGGATCGATGAACTATGTCTGCTTCATGGCGGCCTCCAACGTGCCGCTGCGTATCGTGGCCGCCTACATCGCGGAGTGTAGCGATCCCCAAAACATCAGCGTGGACGCCGCGCCCACCAATAGCGCGACGTTGCTCTTCAATGGCACCACTGCAGGTTACGAAATTCCGGCCGACTCTTATGTTTGGGCCTGGTCGGCATCGAAATATCAGGTGGACCGCGATAAGAGTTATTTGATCTCGTTCTTGGTGGATAACGTGGGCAACCATAGCGATGCGAAATGTTGGGCCGAGACCCATACCAACGCGCCCGGCTGTTGGATCCTTCCCGCAGCGCAGACACCCACCACGGCCATGACCAGCCAGGCCAACTGGAGCTCGCTCAACCCGTTGGCACAAACGCAGCTGTTCGCCGTGTTCGGGCTCTATACGACCTGTCCGACCAACGGCACGTTCACCTCGCAGATCGTGGACACGCATCAAGACGCGCCTGCCTATTCCGATGTGAGTTGGAGCGCAAGCGTGCCTTCGGGCGCCTCGGTTGCCATGCGCGTACGCGCCGGCAATCAAGCGGACCTCTCCGATGCGCCCGCTTGGACTAACGTGACGGCGTTGAGCACGGCCGGCAGCATCAGCCCCGGCGCCAGCCGCTTTGTCCAGTTCCAGGCCCAGTTGCGCCCCGACAGCTCGACTTGGAATTCGCCGAAGCTCAGGAGCGTCGCCGTGCGCTGGGCTGGTGTGACGCGTGCGGTGGATATCGGCGGCACGTTCTCCAAGGGACCGGACCATGGCATCTGGGAGTTGACGGTGGATGGCAACCCGCTGGTCAAAGGCTGCTCCATGGATATGACAATCTATAAAGATATGGCCGTGCTGAATGGCGCCACCCGGCGGATGATCTCGACTGTTTCCATGGAAATGTATCCACGCAACACGGGGAAGTGACGAGGCGTCTATGAAAACCACTCATGCCAGATGCAGCACGACACGCGGATCCGCCCTGTTCTCGGTCCTGATCATCATGGGCGTACTCTCCGTTGTGACGACGAGCATGGTCTATATGTCGCTTCAGCAACCCTTCAATGTGCGCCATACCCGCGATCAGATTCGAGCGCAGGTGATTGCCGAGGCCGGTGCGAACATCGCCTATGCCATGCTCTCGACCAACTTCAGCCTGAAGGATACAGCTGGGGCGTTTCCGTCCACAGCCTATCGTGGCGGCACCTATGATGTCACCATCACCAGCTTCAGTCCGACCTCCGCCGTGATCAGTTCTCTGGGTATCATCAATTCCGTGAACGCCACCGTGGCCTTGGATATTATGTGTACCGTTTCCAATTTGCCCAGCGGGCAACCGGCCCCAACGGGCGCCTATGCCTGCGCCGTGATGTCCGGCGGGATGATGACGTGGAACGGCAACAGTACGGTGAACCTTGGCGGCGGCAAGGTGCACAGCAACACAGGTCTACAGATCTCGGGCAATGCCGGCGTCGTTGGTAACGCCTCGACGGTTGGCCGAATGACCTTGAGTGGTAACTCCACCATTCAAGGCAACTCCGCAGCGGCTTCCTATAACCTTTCCGGTAACTATCGTATCACCGGGACCAAAACCACAGGCACCGTTGCGCCTATCCCGATTCCGAACATTGACCTGACCCCCTACTACAACGCTGCGTTGGCCAATGGGCAGGTCTATAACAGCAGCAAGAGTTTTTCGGGTAATTACTCCTTAACCCCGGCGGGGGGCATCATCTGGGTCAACGGCGACTTGTCCTTCAGTGGCAATGGCGTCATTAATGGCTGCATCATTGCCACCGGCAACATCACGATGAGCGGCAACGTCACGCAGTACCAAGTGGGCAGCTATCCAGCGCTGGCCAGTCAGAACGGCTCTGTCACCCTGTCCGGCAACTTTACACAACATGGCCTCCTTTATACCAAGGCTGGTAACGTCACCATCAGTGGCAATGTGAACCTCTACGGGTCCATCATCAGCGCCGGTCTCTATACCGTCAGCGGCAACTTCACCGCCTTCTCCTATCAAAACTCCACCCCGGTACCGCCGGGCGGCGGCAGCGGTGGCTCCCAGCAGACTGGCGCGAGCATCAGCGGCTGGCGGCAATGAGCGCTGTGCCGAAAACTCGGGCAGGCGCGGTGCCGCGCATACGCTGTAAGTGCTGTCCATAAGCACGGCATACTCGGTCGGTTCCGATCCGACCACCGCCAAACGCCACAGCATTAGTGGAGCTTTTCAGTTTTGCGTTAATTCTAATCCCGCGCCATTAACAGCAAGTATTAACTTGTATCATAGTGCTAATATTATAGTTAGTTTCTAATTTTTTGTGGCAACGGCACGTGGCACGGCGGCTGCTAATAGACATTCCGCGTTGAAGGGAGTCCCGCTGGCCCGGTGTGTTGGGCGGCGGGCGGAAGTAAAACAAAAGATGAAAAAGGGAATGACCATGAAGCAGCAGAAAAAAGGGTTCACGCTGGTAGAAATTATGATCGTCGTCGCCATCATCGCCTTGTTGGCCGCGATCGCCGTGCCGTCGTTCATGAACGCGCGCACCAAGTCCATGCAGAGCTCCTGCCAGAACAACCTGCGCCTGGTCGATGGCGCGGTGCAGCAGTATGCGCTGGACAATTCCAACGCGCTGGCCTCGGCCATGACGCAACTCGTCGGCACCAACGCGTATATCAAGGATGACCCGCTGTGCAAGGGCGGCGGTTCCTACACGCTCCCGGCCAGCCTGGGTGGCAAGACCTCCTGTTCGGTGCATGGCACGCTCTGATCCTGCACGGAGTGTGTTGGCTGGCCCCGCTTCGGCGGGGCCTTTTTACGGCTGGAGTGCAAGCCAAGGAAGCGGGTGGCTGTGTCCTCTTTCGGAAGGTTCCGCGGGGTCTCTGCGGGTGCTGTTTTCTGGCGGTGTACCTGTTTCCGCTTGCCCGCCTCCGCTTTGTCGGCCCTGGCAGCTTGCTCTCGTGGCGCTTGCCTGGCACTTGGCAATCTTATTGCTATCGGGTAGCATGTCGGCTAAGGTGTTTCGCACGGTAACGATACGGATATGGATGAGTAGCCTTTTCCAACGCAGTACTGGGTCCCAGCGGCGCGTGCCCAATGAATTGCTGGGTTTGGATCTGGGCGCGTCCGGCGTCAAGGTCGTGCGGCTGCGCCGCAGCACCAGCGGGGTGGTGCTGGTCGGTGCCGACATCCTGCCGCCGCTCGACGCCGCTGTGCCGGTCCTGGCCTTGCCTCCCAAGTTGCTGACGAATTATGCAGCCGTGGCTTTTTCAAACAGCCGGCAAGCGGTGCGCCTTGCTAATGTGGCTGCCGTGGGCGATGCCTTGGGCGGAAAATTACAGGAAGTTATCAAAGTCGAACCTGACCAGCGCCTGGCCTTCACAGTGCTAAGAACGATTGCGGAAAAACGCGAGACGCAGGTGCTGACGGTGGCGGTGCCCGAGGCGGATGTGCGGCAGGTCCTGGCGCTGTTTGCGCACGGCGCGCCGGCCGTGCTCTCGCTCGAGCATGCGGGGCTGGTGGCCTTGACCACGTTCTATCATGGGCCGGGCCGCGAACCGGGCGACGAGGCCGTCTGCCTGATCGAGGCCGGCGCGCGCACGACGTTTATCGCCTTCCTCAACAAGGGCGCGCCCGTGCTGGTCAGGACGTTGGAGCTGGGCGGCGATCAACTTGTTGCCGCGCTGCAAGCGCAGTGGGGCCTCGATCGCGAGACGGCGCTGGGCACGCTGGGGCAGGGGGGCACCATCGATATCTCGCAGCCGCTGCACGATCTCGCCGCGCCGTTCCTGCGGCAATTGAGCATCTCGCGCGACTTCGTCGAGCGGCAGGAAAGCTGTCGCGTCGCGCGCATCTTCCTGTCCGGCGGGCTGGGCCAGGTCCGGCAGTGGGCGCAGGAGATCCAGTCGACGCTGGGCACCCCCACGGTGGTGTGGGATCCCTTCGGCTCGCTGGCGGCGGCCACGGTCCCCGACGCATTGCACAACCAGCGCGGGCGCTTTGCCGCCGCGATCGGCGCCGCCCTCGCCGCGTTCGAGGAACCATGAACGTCCACATCAACCTGTTGCACGATGACGAGCGGCGCTATCAGGGGCTGGTCGGACAGAAATTCATTATCATCGCCACCGCGGCGACCGCGCTGGCCTTGTTGCTGATCGTGGGCGGACTGTTCGGGTATGGCCTCATGAGCGCGCAGCAGGAACTGGAGCGGCTGCGCATCGATTGGAAACAGACCGACCCGCGGTACAAGAAATTCCTGATGCAGCAGAAGGTGCGGGACCAGGTTTCGGCCGTGCTCGGCGAGCTCAACGGGTGGACGCACGGCCGGCTGCCGATGCACACCTTCCTGCTGGAGGTCCAGCGCGTTGTGGCGCCGTATCCGGTGCAACTCGATCGGCTGACGGTGGCGGGCGAATACAGCATGGTCCAGCCGCCGCCGCCCAAGGTTGTGGTCAAGTTCGTGGAGCCCGCGCCGGTGGTCTCCACGAATGCGCCGCCGCCCCCGCCGCCGCCGATCCCGGCGCGGCGCTGGCACATCACGCTCACCGGCCGCGTCTTTGGCGCGCAGGGCCACACCGCGGTCGTCGAACTGGCCGCCCGGCTCCAGCAGGCGCCGGGACTATCGAATGTGTGGGAATCGGTGCGGCTGCAAAATATCGGCCGCGTGCCGGGCGATGGGTCCCGTAACGAGCAGCTCTTCACCATCGAGGGGCTGACCAAACTACGGAAGTGCGAATGAGGCTCAACTGGTCCAGCTTGACGAAAGAGCAGAAGCAGGTGGCCATGCTGATCGTCATGGGCCTGCTGATCGCGGGCGCGCTGCTCTATGCGTTCGTGGTCCTGCCGCTGCAGGCAGGCGCGGAGCGGCGCCAACTGGAGGGCAACGCGCTGCGCGAAAAGCTCATCAAGGCCGACCTCGCCCTGAAGCACGAAGTGCGTGCGAAGGCGGAGGGCGTCCGGAAGCGGGGCCAGCTCGACTCGCTGACGAATAGCGCCGTCGCGCCGTTCGGTAACGCCTTTGCGTGGGTTACCGAGCAGCTCTATCAGGTCGTCAAGGAGACCGGCGTCGAGTTCGAGGGCTTGGTCGGCAACAGCCAGCCGCTCGGCACCGTCGCGCCTGCCGGGCTGGCGGGCGGACGCACGTTCTCTGCCTTCACCGCGCAGATGACCTTGCTGTGCAACTACACCGACCTGCTCCGTTTTCTGCGCGGGCTCGAAGAAAACAATCAGCAGCTTACCGTGACCAGTCTCACGATCGACCGGCGCGACCAACAGGCGGGGCGGCACCAGGTGAGCCTGACGCTGGAGTGGCCCATTTGGGGCCAGCCGACTGTCCCTGCCGCGCCGGGAGGACCGCCGGTGTCGCCATGAAGAATTCCCTGAAAAGGCTGCTGTGCTGTGGCTGTGCCGCTGGCGCGCTGGTGGCTGCGCCTTGGTGCGCGCGCGCGGCCGGCACCAATATGCCCCCGGCTGGCGCGGACGCTGCGTTGCGTGACCCGTTCGTCTCGCCGTTTGCGCCGCCGCCGACCCCGGCGGCGCCGGCCTTGGCGCCGACCCTGGCGGCTGCGCCGGTCCCCAGTGCGCCGCCGGTGGCCGCGCCGAATTTCGCTGCGGAACTGCGCCGGGCGTTGCACGTGCAGGGTTATGTGCAGCAAGGCGGGCATTGTTATGCGATGATCAATGGAAGGCTCGTCAGCGTGGGCGATGTGGTGCAGGTGCGCCTGGGGGCCACCACGCGGCGCTTCCGTGTCCAGACGGTGACGGCGACCTCGGTCAACTTCGAGCCGTTGCCGTGAGCAGGGTTTAACCCAGGAGAGGCGCGATGAAAACAACACTATGGCTGGCGGCGGGCGGGATGCTGATGGGCGCGCTCTTGTGCGTGCTGCCGGGCTGCGAGGCCAACAGCAGCCCCGACACCGGCGACGTGGACGCCTATTTCGCCGACCATCCGCTGGTGTCCGATCCGCGCGAGCCCAACGGGCCGCAGGATTTGTACCTTGCGCCGGCCACGGCCTCGGTGACCTTCATCGGGCAGCTGATCACCTTCACGGTGACGGGCGGCGAGGGGGACTTCCACTGGGGCGTCGCCAACGGCAACGGCACCGTGGTCCGCCGCGCGGAGGACACGCGGCAGGGGGTCTACACCGCCACCGCCCTCGCGGGCAACTCGGTGATCGTCTACGACTCGCGGGGCCATTCGGCCATCGCCACCGTGGGGGCCGGCGCCGGCAGCGCCCTCGCGATCTCGCCGACCACGGCCACGCTGACCAACAACACGCAGGTGCTGGCCTTCACGGTCAGCGGCGGTTCGCCGCCCTACAACTGGACGGTCCTCAACGGCCACGGCAGCCTGAACACCACCACCGGCGCGAGCGTGCTCTACACGCGGATTTCCGCGGGTGACAACGGGCTGACGGCGTCCGACAGC
>CAIWHP010000057.1 GCA_903912445.1 uncultured Lentisphaerota bacterium | reverse complement strand
GGCGCCGCTGGTGAACGAGGTGCTGACCTCCTTTGGCGACTGTATCGTCGCGCGCACCGGCATCCCCTACGAGAGCAAGCACTGCTGCGTCATCACGTTGATCGTGGACGCGACCACCGACCAGGTCGGCGACATGACCGGCCGGCTGGGCAAGCTGCCGGGCGTTTCGGTCAAGTCGGCATTGAGCAAAGGCAAATGACATGCCCGACTTCCGCACAGAACACGATCTGCTGGGCGAACTGCACGTGCCTGCCGATGCGCTCTACGGCATCCACACGGCACGGGCGCTGGCCAACTTCCGATTGAGCGGTCGCGCGGTTTCGCCTGGGCTAATCCGCGCACTGGCGCTGGTCAAGAAAGCCTGCGCACTGGCGAATCGCGAGCTCGGCTTCTTGTCGGCGGGAAAGAGCGACGCAATCTGCAGTGCCTGCGACGAGGTCGCCGCCGGCCAGCATGCCGGACAGTTCCGGCTCGACGCCGTGCAGGGTGGGGCGGGAACCTCGACCAACATGAACCTCAACGAGGTCATCGCCAACCGCGCGCTGGAATTGCTGGGCGCAGCACGCGGCGACTACGCCAAGTTGCATCCGATCGAGGACGTCAACCTGCACCAATCCACGAATGACGTGTATCCGACCGCGCTCAAGGTGGCGGCGATTTCCGGTTTACGCGAATTGAGCGCGGCGCTGGCGACGCTCCAAGGCGCGTTCCAGAAAAAGGAAAAGGAATTTTCCGGCATCGTCAAGCTCGGCCGGACGGAAATGCAGGACGCGGTGCCGCTGACGATGGGGGCGGAATTCTCCGCCTTCGCCGAGGCGTTCGCGCGCGACCGTTGGCGCACGTTCAAGGCCGAGGAGCGCCTGCGTGTCGTCAACCTGGGCGGCACGGCCATCGGCACGGGCTTGACCGCGCCCCGCAGCTATATTTTCCTCGTCATCGAGAGGCTCCGCGAGGTCACCGGCCTCGGCCTGACGCGCGCGGAAAATCTGGTGGATGCGACGGCGAACGCCGACTGCTTCGCCGAGGTCGCCGGCATGCTGAACGCCTGCGCGGCGAACTTCATCAAGGTCGCGCGCGACCTGCGGCTGCTGCACATGCTCGGCGAGATTCGCCTGCCGGCGGTACAGGCGGGTTCGAGCATCATGCCGGGCAAGGTCAATCCTGTGATCGCCGAGGCCGCGCTGCAGGCCGGGATGCAGGCGCGCGCGGCCGGCGCGCTCGTC
The DNA here is from genome assembly GCA_903912445.1 of uncultured Lentisphaerota bacterium. Lineage (GTDB taxonomy): Bacteria > Verrucomicrobiota > Kiritimatiellia > CAIQIC01 > CAIQIC01 > DP16D-bin41. The sequence goes on along the minus strand of CAIWHP010000057.1, from coordinate 42,640 downwards.
ACCGAAGCCGCCGCTGCCGGCACGCTGCAGATCAACGAGTGCCTGCCGCTGCTCGCCGCCGCGCTGCTCGACCAGATCGCGCTGCTGAGGAACGCGGCCGCGATGCTCGCGCCGCATGTGGAGGGCCTCACGGCCGACGCGGAAACCTGCCGCCACTATCTCGACTACAGCCCCGCGCTGATCACCGCCTTCCTCCCGCGCATCGGCTACGAGCAGGCGCAGGCGTGGCTGAAAGAATACAAAGCAGGCGGACAAACGGATCTGCGTGCATTTTTGACTTCCAAGCTGGGCCGCGAAATTGTCGAGCAAACCTTGGCGCCGGAGAATCTGATGGCGCTTGGGTTCCGATCTGAATCGGTGAAAGCTGTGTAGTCGGTGGATCAATGCAAACCACTCCCAAATCACTACGGTTGCAAATCGCCCTCGTCGGCCGGACGAACGTCGGGAAGTCCAGCTTCCTGAACTACATCGCCGGGCAGGACGTCGCCGTGACCTCGCCGGTGCCGGGCACGACAACCGACGTGGTCGAGAAGGCGATGGAGCTGCTGCCCCTCGGGCCGGTGACGTTCCTCGATACCGCCGGGCTGGATGATCGCTCCGAACTGGCCGGACGCCGCCTGCAAAAAACGGCCGTCGCGCGCGACCGCGCCGATATCGTCGTGCTGCTGACTGAGCCGGGACAGTGGGGCGAAATCGAGGAGCGCGTGGTTGCGGAAGCCGCGCTGCGCAAGCAGCCGGTGATCGTCGTGGTGAACAAGGCCGATCTTCCAAGCCTTGGAAAACACGAGGCCTCCTTTTTCCAGGCCTTGGAAAAGTCTGCTGGCTGGCTCGAATGTTCGTGCCTGGATGCGGCGCGGCGCGAGCGCGTGGTGTGCCGCTTCAAGGAGTTGCTGCTCAAGGCGTGCCCGGACGATTATGTGAATCCGCCGGCGCTGGTCGCCGATCTGCTGCCGCCGGGCGGGCTGATGGTGATGGTGGTGCCGATCGATTTGCAGGCGCCGAAGGGGCGGCTGATTCTGCCGCAAGTCCAGGCGATCCGCGACGCGCTCGACGGCGACGCCGCCGCGCTCGTGGTCAAGGAGCGCGAATATGCGGCGCTGCTCGGCCGCCTGCAGCAGCCGCCGGACCTGGTCGTCTGCGATTCGCAGGTCGTGCTGAAGATGGTCGCCGACACGCCGCAGGCCGTGAAGTGCACGACGTTCTCGATCCTCTTCGCCCGCTACAAAGGCGACCTGCAGGCGCTGGCGCGCGGGGCCGCGATGATCGACCGGCTGCGCGCGGGCGACCGCGTGCTGGTGGCGGAATCCTGCAGCCACCACGCGCTCGAAGACGACATCGGCCGCGTGAAGCTTCCGCGCTGGCTGCGGCAGTACACCGGCCTCGACGTGCAGATCGACGTGAGCGCCGGCCGCGATTTCCCGCAGGACCTGACCGGCTACCGGCTGGTGGCGCACTGCGGCTCGTGCATGCTCACGCGGCGCGAGATGCTCGCCCACATCCAGCGCGCCCAGGCGCAGGGCGTGGCGATTACGAACTATGGGCTGGCGATTTCGGTGACGCAAGGCGTGCTCAAGCGGGCGCTCTCGCCGTTCCCGGCGGCGCTCGATGCCTATGAAAGAGAAATGGTGAAGGGTTGATGGTGGATGGAAGAGGCAGGAGTGACCAAGTTTTGCGGCTCCTGCAAACCGATGACTTTGAAGAGGTGACAACATGACGACGATGCTGGAAAAACCGGCGGCGAAAAGTTGGCGGGAGAGCCGCATCAAGCCGGAGCAGATGGCGAAATATTTGCAGGACGGGCGCGACTTCATCGATGACGAGGCGCTCGAAGCGCGGCTGCAGCCCGTCGCGGCGCCGGACGCCGCGCGCATCCGCGCGATCATCGCCAAGGCCCGGGCGATCCAGTCGCTCGACCTCGACGAGACCGCGGCTCTGCTGCACGTCAAGGATTCGGAGCTCTGGGCCGAGATGCGGCAGGCGGCGGCGGAGATCAAGCACAAGGTCTACGACAACCGCATCGTCACCTTTGCGCCGCTCTATGTGAGCAATGTCTGCGTCAACAGCTGCGTCTACTGCGGGCTGCGGCGCGAAAACGCGGCCGTCGCACGCCGGACCCTCACGCTCGACGAGATCCGTTCCGAGACGGAGATTCTGGCCGGCAAGATCGGGCACAAGCGGCTGATCGTCGTCTATGGCGAGCACCCGACCTCCAACCTCGACTACATGCTCGAATCCATCCGCGCGATCTATGGCGTCAAGGTGCCGGCGCGGCGCGGCCATGGCCAGATCCGCCGCGTGAACATCAATGCGGCGCCGATGCCAGACGAAGAGCTGCGTGAACTGCAGAAGGCCGGGGTCGGCACCTACCAGGTATTCCAGGAGACCTACCACAAGGCGACCTACCGGGCCGTGCACCCCGCGGGCAACATCAAGGCCGATTATGCCTGGCGGCTCTACACCATGCATCGCGCGCTGGAGGCGGGCATGGAAGATGTCGGCATCGGCGCGCTGTTCGGGCTCTACGACTGGCGTTTCGAGGTGCTGGGCCTCGTGGCGCACGCGCTCGACCTCGAGCGCGCGATCGGCGTCGGCCCGCACACGGTCAGCTTCCCGCGGCTCGAGCCGGCGGAGAACACGCCGTTCAACGAGGCGTTGCGCTGGCAGGTGAGCGATGACGATTTCGAGAAGGTCGTCGTCGTGCTCCGGCTCGCCGTGCCCTACGCCGGCTTGATCGTCACCTGCCGCGAAAATCCCGGCATGCGCCGGCGGCTGCTGCCGCTGGGCTGCACGCAGACGGACGCCTCGTCGAACATCGGCGTCGGCGGCTATCAGGACGCGGAGCAGCACGGCGACCGCCAGCAGTTCCTGCTCGCGGATACGCGCACGCTCGACGAGGTCGTCCGCGACCTCGCGTCGATGGGCTGCATCACCAGCTTCTGCACCGCCGGCTACCGCTGCGGCCGCACCGGCCAGTGCATCATGGACCTGCTGCGCAGCGGCGCGGAAGGCAAGTTCTGCAAGCTGAACGCGGTGCTGACCTTCCGCGAGTGGCTCGACGACTTCGCCAGCCCGGAGACGCAGGCCGCCGGCGAACCGATCTTGAAAATGGAAATCGAGGAGATCCGGCAGAAGATGCCGAAAGCCTTCCCCGAGTTCCTGCAATCCTACGAGCGGATCTGCGCGGGTGAACGCGATCTGTATTTCTGACGAGCGCCTGAAGCTGCGCGATGGTTTCTCTGACAATAAAAAGTAGTTGACCAGGACCGGTTGATGAACCAGCATCCAACCTTTCGTGGAAGTGTTCACGGCACCGTATTCCCGATCGGATTTGCTTGAGGCTCAAGAAAGGCGAAGGACGATGAAAAGAAACCTGTCTTTGACGTTGGTACTGCTGCTCATAACTGCGAGCGTCGTGTGCCTCACGGGCTGCGAAGGTAGTTCGTCTAGTGACAACCTCCACACAGATGACAAAGTTCTCAGGAGTGTGCCGGTCACCAACCAGACCGAGAACGGCGTCCTTATCACCGCCAGTTCGCACGATAATCTGGTGGCGTTCGTCCGTTTCGTCAGCCTCACGAATGTAACCTATGCTTACGATGGCCAGTATTGCATCACCAGCGGGCAACCTTGGGACGGGATTTCCGCCAGCGAAGATGACGGCAGTTGTACGCTGGATGTCAAGGCCGGCCGCCATAAAACATCAGGCCCGGCGCAATGGTTTAAGAACCGCGCGACGAAGGCCATGAGCGCCAGCGGTTCTTGGGTGGGCTGGCCCAGCAGCCTGAACTTCGCTTTCAACGGCACCATCACCATTGATGGCCATAGCTATCAATTGGTCGTGGGGCAGGGCAACGATGGTGTACACAACAACTGGTGGATCGGCGGCGTCAACTGGGGCTCGGATTCGGCCAGCCTTATCACGCCCGACAAAAAGTATCGCATCACACAATGGGACGTGAGTTTCAACGGCTTCTACGTCCAGCCCTATTGATCCATCGGCTGGCGGGGATTCTTTCAGCCAGCCGACCGCCGCGCGCGGGTCGTGGAATACCGTGCCGTGGCGCGGGTGCGGCGGCGGTGCAACTCGGCGGTGCGGTCGGTCTATATCTTCCGGTCGGTAGAACTGGCCCGCAAATAGTGCTTGTTGCACATTTCGTTGATGCTCCTGCTGGATGGTGCTGGGTTATGCAAACTTCCCGACTGTTTCCAAGTCTTGGGAAAAATCCGCGCGCTTATTCCAAGGCTTGGAAACGGCGAAACGATTTACGACTGATACGTCACGGCGCGTGCCACGCGGGTCGTAGTGCACCTGACCCCCAACCGCGCTTGCTCTCCCGTGCTAACGTTGGGCTGCACCAGAGCTTGACATCGACGTGCTGCGCGCAAGAATGCGCGATGAATTTTCCAGATCATCGTGCGACCGCAAGGTGGTGCTTCCCTGAAGGTCGTGCCCGGGTAATTTCTTATCCGATGGTGCGCTGTACATTCGCACAAGTACTGGTTTGTCTGCTGATCGGGGTGTCATTGGCCTGGGATGTTCGCGCAGAGGGTTCTTCGTTCTACGCTGGCTGGACGGTGGGGGCTCCGTGGCACGGCTACGGAACCATTTTGCGGTCGTCGGATAGCGGGAATTCCTGGAGCCGTCAGGGTTTCGGCCAGATCGCGAATGTGGACCTGGAGAGTGTCGCGGCCGTTAATCGGTATTCAGCCTGGGTGGTCGGTGAAGCCAGTGATGGCTATGCCACCATCTATCACACCAGCGATGGCGGCGGTACATGGTCACGCATGGGTTCGGTTGCCGACGTCCCCAACGCCACGCTGGACAAGGTCTATGCCCTCAACGACAGCAATGTCTGGGCGGTGGGGTCCGGCACTATCATCCATACGACCGATGGCGGGGCCACATGGTCGAACCAGCTTCCGGCCGGGTATGAAAGCACCCATCTACAGGGTGTTTTTGCTCTGGATGCCACAAACGTTTGGGTGACCGGCGGGACCAACGCGAGCTACGCAACGATCCTCAAGAGCAGTGATGCTGGTGCAAGCTGGATACAGCAAAGCGGCGGCGATGTTACCAACGCGAACCACTTGCTGGGTATCTCCGCGGCCGATGCGCAAACAGCTTGGGCCGTAGGTGGGACGGGCGACCGCTACATTGCGTTGCGCACTACCGACGGAGGGGCAACTTGGACTGAACAGGCTGGCCTAATCGGGTCCTACGATGCCAACGAGGTCTGCGCTGTGAGCACCTCGGTGGTTTGGACAGCCTGCGACAGGAGCCTCTATCGGAGTACCGATGGAGGCGCGAGTTGGGTGGGCGCTTGGGCTGGGGACTATACCGTGGGGTTAAGTGCCGTGAACGACTTGGAAGCGTGGGGCGCACGCGCCCTCTACAATGGAACCATCTATCACACGTCGGATGGCGGCACAAATTGGGCGCAGATCAATCAACTCGGAGGGGAAAATCTGCCGGGACTGAAAGCCATCTCGTTTGCGAGCCAGGCGATCCCCGAACCCTCACCCTTCATGCTTTGTCTGGGTTGTCTCGGGATCGGCGTGTTCTGGTTACGGCGGCGACGCCAAGCTGGAGCAAGCTGTTTTCGGTGACAGCAAAAAAAGGAGCACTGCTATGCAGCTGATTACTCGATACCTCATGCCGGTCGCAATTGTAGCGCTGGCGCTGGGCGCAGGCGGCGCGCGGGCCGACTGGACCTTTGTCATGCTGGGCGATACCCGGGGGGAGCGCGACACCACCGCCACAGGCGTCAGCCTCTATTTGCCCAACATTGCACAGAAGATAGCTTCGCTGAACCCGGAGCTGGTGCTGGTGTGTGGCGATCTGGTCAATGGCAATGACGTGCCCACGGATTCCGTCCTGACGAATTACTCGCTGCAGTTTGATTACTGGAAGGCCGCCATGCAACCGGTTTTCAACTACGCCGCGGGCACCGGCAGCCCGATCTACCCCGTGCGCGGCAATCATGAAAACTGCGATCACGAGGGGCCGACGGTTCACCATTTGAAGGAAGCCTATTACGATGCTTTCAAGGCCTATGTGCCGACCAACGGTCCCTCCTATAGTTCGAGCAATGATAAGGTGGGGTTCAGCTATTCCTTCACGCATAGCAACGTGACCTTTGCCGTCGCCGATCAATATTTTTATTACGACCAGACGCCGACCGTGACGGGCTATTACGAGCTGGCCCGGTCATGGGTGGTGGACCAGTTTCAGCAGACGAACTCCCCCTACAAGGTGTTCATGGCCCACGAGCCGATCTTCAACACCGAGCACAGTACTCCGGGCGGTTTCTTCGGTGACTCGGCCGAAGGACTGCAAACCCGGACGGATTTCTGGAACGAGCTGGGCACCAACGGCGTCCAACTCTATCTGACCGGCCACATTCACAACGAAACTGTCGCCAGCACCACGAATGCCTTCGGGGATACGATCATTCAACTGTTGGCCGGCAACGGCGGCGCGGCGCTGGAGGGCATGGGGACTGCGTCGGAACCAAGTGCGAACGTGCTTTACTCGAACGACACCCAGTACGGTTTCGCCCTTGCCACCGTGGGCGACACCTCCATGACCATCAACTACTACCTGCTCAATCCAGCGGACGAGACGTGGTCGCAGGCTTCCTACTCCACCACCCTCTTCGCCATCCCCGAACCCTCCAGCGCCCTCCTGTTCGCCGCGGGGGTGCTGCTCCTGCGCCGCCTGGCAATAAATTCAAGACGTGCTCCGCGTGCCCCAGGTGTCTGATGTGCCTCCGCTGTGGCGTGGCCCAATGCGGCGCCTGGCGGACGATCCCATGACGATCCAGCCCGCACGGATTGAGGGAAAACGCGAGGCGCATCTCGCCGCCGCGCGCTGACGTTTCCAAGGCTTGGGAAAATCAGGGTTCAGCGTTTCCAAGGTCTGGAAAACAAGTCGACGGTCAGTGCGCGCGCAGGAATTTTTCGATGTCGCGGCGCAGTGGGGCGGAGGGCTGCGCGCCGAGCTTGGTGACCGACAGCGCGGCGGCGGCGTTGGCGAAGCGTACGGCGACGGCCAGCGCTTGGCCTTCCGCCAGCGCGACGGCGAGCGCGCCGTTGAAGATGTCGCCCGCGGCGGTGGTGTCCACGGCCTTCACCTTGAACCCCGGCACGAGTTGATGGCCGGCGGCGTCGGCGATGAACGCGCCGCGTGCGCCGAGCGTGATGATCACCGTCTGCACGCCGCGCTGGCGCAACTTGGCGGCGGCCTTGGCCGCGGAAGCTGCGCCATCCACTTTGATGCCGGTGAGCAGCTCGGCCTCGGTCTCGTTCGGCGTGAGGATGCTGACGCGCTTGAGCAGTTGCGCGGGCAGCGGGCGGGCAGGCGCGGGATTCAGGATGACGCGCACGCCGGCCTTGGCCGCGAGGTCGGCGGTGGCCTGCACGGTGGCGAGCGGGGTTTCCAACTGCATGACGAGCACGGCGGCTTGGCCAAGGAGCGCGGCGGCTTTCTTCACATCGGCGGGTGCGAGCAGGCCGTTCGCGCCGGAGGCGACGGCGATGGAATTCTCGCCGTCCTTCGCGACGAAGATCAGGGCGACGCCCGACGGGGCGGCGGCATCGCGGACGATGTGCTCGACGTTGATGCTGTCCTTCACGAAGCCGGCGACCGCCTGCTCGCCGAACATGTCGCGCCCCACGCGGGCGACAAACGTGACGCTGCCGCCGGCGCGCGCGGCGCCGACGGCCTGGTTCGCTCCCTTGCCGCCGGCGGCGGTGCTGAACGCGCCGCCGAGGATCGTCTCGCCGGGCCGCGGGATCCGGTCGAGCCGGATGATCATGTCGGTGTTGGAGCTGCCGACGACAAGAATCTGGGCGGGTTGTTTCATAGGGGCTCCGGTGGCTCAGAGTTTCGAGGCGATCAGCACGCCCAGGCCGAGCAGATAGAAGAGGAACATCGCGGCGAGCAGCTTGCCGGTGCCGACAGGCGCGCCCTTGAATTCCTTCCAGACGAACACGCCCCAGCAGGCGCCGACCAGCGTCGCGCCCTGTCCGAGGCCGTAGGAGAGCGCCGGTCCAGCGGCCGTGCTGGCGATGATGCTGAAGCTCATGCCCAGGTTCCAGATGATCCCGCCGAGGATGCCGATGGCGTGCAGGCGCGCGTTGCCCTTCGTAAAATAGTCGCCGAACGGCACCGGCGCGCCGGTGAACGGCTTGACCATCATGAGGCTGTTCCACAGGAAGTTCGAGACCAGCAGGCCCGCGCTGAACAGTACAATGGCGGAGTAGGGCGACAGCTTGCCGGCTTCCAGCGCGTGCGTCGCCGGATCGATCTGGCCCATCGCCTGCGCCACGAAGCTGTAGAACCAGCCCATCAGCAGGCCGGCGGCGACGGAGATGACGATGCCCTTGACCGGCGTTTTCTGCCCCGTGCTCGCGAGCTTCTTATAGGCCAGCGCGTCGAGCACGATCGCCAGCATCACGCATGCGACGCCCGCCGCGAGCATGGGCACGTTGCCCTCCGGCTTCGCCAGATAGGTGGTGACGACCCCGAGCACCAGCGCCAGCCCGACGCCCACCGGGAACGCCACCGCCAGCCCCGCAATATCGATCGCCGCGACGAGCAGGATGTTGGACAGGTTGAAGATCACGCCACCGAGGAACGCCGAGCCAAGCCACTTCAGGTCGGCCTGCTGCAGATCGGGGATGAAGGAGCGCCCGACGCCGCCGCTGCTGCCCAACGTGAACGCCAGCGCCAGCGCCAACACCAGCACGCCGATCGCGTAGTCCCAGTAGAAGAGCTGGAAGCGCCATTCCTTGCTGGCCAGCTTCTGCGTATTGGCCCACGACCCCCAGCACAACATCGTCACCACGCACATCGCCATCGCCATCGGATAGGATTCCACGAGCACCATAATCCGCCCCTTTCTGCGCGGCCCCGGGCCACGCCACAACGCACCCTAGGCTTCTGCCCACGGCGATGCAAGACGAAGAAAGCGTCAAAGCACCGGCGCTCCCGAAACGGTGCCCGCGGCAAGGTTATCGGCGGAGTATGCGGCGTGCACCACCTGGGAGCCGTTCCCGTCGGGCGATAGGCGCAACGACTATTTCCCTGGCCCCGGAAGATCAGGCTTGCACTTTTCCACGGCTTGGAAAGACTGTGCGGCACTTTGGCGATGATAAGGAACATCCTATTGCTGGGGCTGCTCGGCGCGCTCTGCTGCGGCGCGCGCGCCGCCGATCTCGAGGGCGCGCAATGGGTCTGGTTCACCACCGACCCGAAACTGACCGTGTCCAAGTTCCCCGAGGGCTCGGTTTATTTTCGCGCCGCTTTCACGCTGCCGGCGAAGGCCGTCGTCAAGGCGGCGAACATCGCGCTCACCGCCGACAATCTCTTCGTCCTTTCCATCAACGGCAAGGAAGTCGGCGAGAGCAGCAATCCCAACGCGTGGGCCACGCCGCTGCACTATGAGGTAGCCAGCCTGCTCACGGCGGGCCGCAACATGGTGGCCATCGAGGCGGTCAACACCGTCCCTGGCGCGGCCGGTCTGATCGCCAAGCTCTCGATCCTGCTCGCCGATGGCAGCAAGCTGGATATCGTCAGCGACGGCACGTGGCGCGCGAACGACACGGCCGACCTGAACTGGCAGCAGGCGCCGTTCGACGACGCTACGTGGGGCCATGCCCGCGTGCTCGGCCCGCTCGGCATGGGGCCGTGGAGCCGGCTCGCCGCCGCCGCAAAACCCGCGCCCGCGGAAAGCTCCGGCGCGACGGAGGTCGCGGCCGCCAAGGACTTCGTCTGGCCGGAGGCGGTCGCGTTCGTCGCCGAGGATTGCAGCCTCTACCGCCCGCACGGCGGCACGGGCACGAGCCAGGACAGTCTCGGCGTCACGATCTTCAACCCGCGCGACTCGCGCGCGTTCCCGGAGCACGACCTGCCCGCGCCGATGAAGGTGGGCCACAAGCTGATGGTGCTGCGGCCCGCGCAGCCGGGCGTCAAACCGCAGGTGCTGCTCGATGCCGGCAAGGGCGCGCTCGGCTCGCCCTCCGTCTCGTTCGATGGCCGCTGGCTCTACGTCTCGATGGCGCGCGAGGGCGAGGGCTTCTTCCACATCTACCGCGTGCGCAGCGATGGCTCGCACGTGCAGCGGCTGACCGACGGGCCGTTCCACGACATCGACCCCGCCGAACTGGCCGATGGCCGCATCGTGTTCACCTCGACGCGCATCGGCACGTTCGAGGAATATCACAACCCGCCGTCGCGCGCGCTGTTCACGATGACTGCCGAGGGTCGCGACCTCCGCCCGCTGACGCACACGTTCATCTTCGATAACGAGCCCGAGGTGCTCGCCGATGGCCGCATCCTCTTCATCCGCTCCGACAACTTCTTCGACCGCGGCAAGGTCGAGACCATGCTGCACGCGATTCATCCCGACGGCACCGAGGGGTATACCGAGTTCGCCTTGGACAACGGCCCGGAATACGGCGGCCGCCTGCGCGCGTTCAACTGCGGCAGCCCCGCGCCCATGCCGGATGGCCGCGTCGCCTTTCTCACCGGCAGCGACATCGCGATCGGCCGGCCTGGTGCGGCGGCGGCCAACCTCCAGCACGTGCGCGTCGCCGCGGGCGATGTGGCCGCCCTGCCTGATGGTCGCCTGCTCTGCACCACCGCGCGCGTTTCCTCCTACCTGAAGACCGTGAAGAAAAAGCAGCGCACCATGCAGTCGTTCAGCTACGAGAAGATCGGCATCGTGGATCCGCGTGCCGGCCACGACCGCGTGACGGTGCTGTTCGATGCACCGGATGCGCCGCTGCATTCGCCGGTCTTCCTCGGCGCGCGCCCGCGTCCGCCGTTGCTGCCGTCGAAAGTGGACGCACGCAAAGCCGAGGAGTCCCGCCCCACCGGCATCCTGTTCTGCCAGAACGCGCGTTTTACCAAGAACACCACCGCTGGCTGGCCGCACATCCGCGCCATCCGCGTGCTCGCGGGCAGCGGCCTCACGCTGCGCTCGTCGCACTCCTACATCGTCCACGCCGGCAGCGATGTCGCCGAGCTCGGCACCGTGCCGCTCGCGCCCGATGGCTCTTTCGCCATCGAAGTGCCAGCGGATACCGCCATCGCGTTCCAAGCCGTGGATGCCGAGGGCCGCTCCGAGCTGAACGAGATGTCGTGGATTTTTGTGCGGCCCGGCGAGAAGCGCGGCTGCGTGGGCTGCCACCAACCGCGCCAGGTCACGCCGCCGACCGCGCCCGCGCCGATGCAGGCGATGAAGACGCCTCCTCTGAAACTTACCGAGACCGTCGCCTCGCACCGCTTCCGCGGGAACAATGCCGCCGTCACCGGGCTGATGGAACTGCAGTTCGACCGCTACCGCGAAGCCGCCAGCCTGAACCGCCACGGCGAGCTTGCCGATCCGCTCGCGACCGGCGCGCAGGAGGTTGCCGCGCTGATCGCCACATTGCGCAGCGGGAGCGCCGCCGGGAAGATCACCGCCGCGCAACGGCTTGCGATCTTCCGAGATCAATCCGCCGCCCCGGCCTTGGCAGAGTGCCTGAAACAGCCTGCGCGTGAGTTGCGCCTCGCCGCAGCGTTCGCGCTCGCCGCCTGCGGCACACGTGACTCCGTGCCGCCGCTGCTCGCCGCGCTGGACGATGCCGACCCGCTCGTCGTCGGTGCCGTGGGCATCGCGCTGGAAAATCTGACCGGTCATGCCCCCCCAGCGAACTTCGCATCTTCTGCCTCGGGCCAGACCGGTGCATACCTCGAAGTCAGAGGTGTCATGGCTTGGCGCGTCTGGTTCCAGACGAATGGGTGGGACAACATCGAGCGGGAATTGGTGGCGCGGCTGGGCAGCGACAACCGCGATGTGGTGCGGCGTGCGGCGGTTGCGCTCGGGCATACCGGCGGCGTGGCGGCGCGCGTGGCGCTGCGCGCCTGTGTGACGCGCGCCGATACTCACAACGTACTGCCCGAGTGGCGCAAGACGCATCAAGGCGATGGCACGCGGTTCAACTCGCTGGATGCGGTCAATCCGCGCACACCACAAGCCGTTATCCGCGCCCTAGGTTATCTGCGCGACGCCGCGGCTGTGCCGCTGCTGGCCGATATCCTGAAACGGCATGGCCAGCCGGCCACCGGCAACCTGTTCCTCGCCGAGGCCGCCGCCGAGGCACTGGGTATGATCCCCACACCGGAGGCAGAGGCTGCACTCATCGGCGCCTTCGCCGCACTCGGCGACTATCCCACCTATACGCACTGGTACGGAGACCATGGCGCGCTGATGGCCTGCCACTCTTCACCCATCCATTACTTCATCGCCGAGGCGCTCGACGCGCGTGGCTCGACGAAGGCTGCGGCGCTGATCCCGAAGCTGATCGAGTCGGTGCCGACCGATTTCGACCGCGCGTTGATGCCAGGCAATGACGATTACGAGACGATCATCGGCCGCGTCATCCGCCGCAACGACCCGGCTGCGACCGTGGCGACCACCTGCCTCGCAACACTCGGCATGACGAACGCCGTGCCGGACACCGCCATGGCCGCCGCCATCGCCAAGACACACGGTGCGTGGGGTGGCAAACCGGGGCCGGAAATCCGCGCGGCACAAATCCTCTCGCTCGCCTGCCGCGACAAGGCGTGCACGCCGCGGCTGCGCGAGGTATTCGCGCGCTATCAGGCGCAGACCAACAGCATCGCGCGCGTCTTCGATCACGGCATTCCGGTAGTGCAGGTGCTGCCGATCAAAAACTGGGTTTGTTTCTTTGTCGCGCGCACACTCGGCCAACTGGGCGATGCCTCGTCGGCTGCTTTTCTGGTCGCCGCGCTGGCGCAGTCGCCGCCGGAAGCCGCCGACGGCGTGCCCGATCCGCTCGGGCCGGGCGTGCTGTTCCTGCACAACGAGCTGACGCCCTGCTGGCGCGCGGAGGTGGCGTGGGCGCTCGGCCGCCTTGGCGACCGCCGTGCCGCGCCGGCGCTGCTGAAGGTGGTAGGCGACCTGCGCAACGCGCCCGACACCCGTTACGCCGCCGCAGTTGCGCTCACGCGCCTGGGCGACGAAGCCAGCGACGCCGCCTGCCGCTCGCTTGCCGCCAACTATCCCGACATTGCCACGCGCCGCGTCTTGCTCGGCGGCGTCACCGCGGCCGGCGGGAAATAAGGGGCGCGAACCTCAGCAGCAGGTCGGCTCCTGTAGCTACGGGTGGTCTGGTGGCAAATCACGCACGAGATCCGGGCGCGGCGTGCCTCACCGCACGGTGGACGGGTGGCCTGTATCACCCGGTTGTTGGGCTGCTCGATTTGTCGGGCTGGCCAAGAAAGCGATACACCAGCGCGCCCAACACCGCTCCGACGAGCGGAGCCACCCAGAAAAGCCACAGTTGAGCGAGGGCCCAGTCGCCGACGAACAGCGCGACGGCCGTGCTGCGGGCGGGGTTGACGGAGGTGTTGGTGACAGGAATGCTGATTAAATGTATCAAGGTCAGGCCCAAGCCGATCGCAATCGGGGCAAAGCCTTGCGGAGCGCGCTTGTCGGTGGCGCCGAGGATGATGAGCAGGAACATCATGGTCATGACGATCTCGGTCACGAGCCCGGCCAGCAACGTGTACCCGCCGGGCGAATGTTTGCCATAGCCGTTGGCGGCGAAGCCAGCGGACAGATCAAAGCCCGTCTTGCCACTGGCGATAAGATAGAGAACCCCGCCAGCGGCAATGCCGCCGAGCACCTGGGCTGCGATATAGGAGGGCAATTTGCTTGCCGGAAAACGGCCCCCGACCCATAGTCCAAGGGAGACCGCCGGGTTGAGATGGCAGCCCGAGATGTGACCGAGGGCATAGGCCATGGTCAAGACGGTCAGTCCGAATGCGAGGGCGACCCCCAGCAACCCGATCCCGACGTTCGGGAAAGCCGCTGCCAGCACGGCGCTGCCGCAGCCGCCCAGCACCAACCAAAACGTCCCGAAGAACTCCGCAACAAACTGTTTCATTTGTCCCGCTCCTTGTTCCCCAAAAGCACATGCCGCGTATAGCAGTCGGGCGGGGATAAATCAATGCGAAGAAGAGAGGCGGCGGATTGCCCGGACTGTACCTTGCTCGTGATTGGCTGTGTGAGCTGGGCCCTTGGATATTTGGCTTTGGCGCAGTGTATGGCTTGGCCCTTTCGTTGTGGTCAGAAATGCGCGTTGATCACCGGCAGAAAGGCAACAGGACTGCCCCAGATAAAATTCAGCAGCCCGATCTGCACTCCGGTCATCCTGTCCGCATAGGCAAAGTTTATGAGCCCAATCTGCAGGCCGCGCATTTCTCCGTCGCATAGGTTGGCCCCGCCGATTTGAATCCCACGCAGGTCTCCGCCGCAGGAATTTACACCCCCGCTCTGCACGCCGTTGAAAACGCTCCGCGCCTCATTCATCAGCCCCAGCTGCCAACCGCTGCCATGGAAGCATTCGTTGCCGCCAAGCGAAAGCTCAAACCCCGCCAACAGGACGGCGCGATTGCCCAGCCCCCCGCACTGTAGCCCCCGCAGGCTGTCCGCATGGTTGAAAAGGAGGCTGAGCTGCAAGCCCGTATAGTGCGCACAGGTGTCGGCGCGCAGGTGCTTGCCCACGACATCCAGATCCAAAAGCGGAGCTGTGGCGGACTCGAAAACGACAAACCCAAAATCCATGCCGGACACCACCGTGCCCGCACCCACCTGCAGGCCGCCGCTGGATGCCGTCGCTCTATTGAAGAGCCCAAGGTCCAAGCCGTAGACATGCCGGTTCTGCGAATAGATGCCGCCACATCTGAGACCGATGACGTCCCAGTCGCGGGGGAACGCCTGCACGGGGCTCCAGATCGACAGCTGAAGGGGGGTGGTGCCCGCGGCCTGCGCGGCGCTGCCCGACGCACAAACGACCAAGAGCAGCGCCAGCCATATTCTCATCATACGGGTGCCCTCTTCGTCTCGACAAGTGCTGCGGACACGGCCCAGCGGGGCGCGTCCGCGCGCCCCGCTGGATGCCGTGCGGCCACTTCAGCGACCCTAGGTACGGGTCGCTTGGGGGAACTGCTTGGCCTTCTTCTGCTGCTCGGCCTTCGCCTGGTTGGCTGCTTTCTGTTTCTGATCCTTGGCCTTTTCCTTCTTACCTTTTGTGTCGCCCATGGGGTGACTCCTTTCTGGCTTATTCCGCTACACTCCGACGCCTGCACATGCTGGCCATGCATGGCGCCGGCCTATCATTTCTTTCCGGGCCGCCCTTTGACGTCACAGGCGGCGTGCTCTTTCCGGGGAATGGATTGGAAACCCCACACGAGCGGTAGCGCAAGCCATCCATGGTGCGGAGGGTAAATCGCCGGTCAATTTTGTCAAACCAAATGTAGGGAGACGGTGTGCGATTGACGTGCTGTCCGGCCGCGCGGCGCGCGCCTGTAACGGTGCAGGCGCAAGGCTTGTCCGTAGTTTCCGGTGGGGGTGGCAACGAACGTGGCGCTGCCATGGAGCGCTGCGCCCATGATGGTCAGCGCCAAAAGGGCGCGGCTAGGCCGTGGTGTTGTCTGCGCGAAGACCGGTCAGGGCGTGACAATGGCGCGTTGGCCCTGGAGCCAATCCAATTCGCGCGCCAGGCCGGCGATGCGCTGCAACAGCGGGTCCAAGGCGGCGCCGGGCGCGAGGGCCAGGATCAGAAAGAACTCGCGGGCCTGCATGAGCACGACCGGTTTTTCGCCGACCGGCAGCACGAGCGTATGCAGCGGTTGCGGATCGAGTGTCTTGAGGTAGCGGCGCGCCCGTCGGAAAAGCTGCGGCACGATGGCGGCGTAGGAGGCCGCCTCGGCCTCGGTCAGTCCGGCGCTCGCCAGGGGCATGCCGTCGCGGTTGCTGAATACGCTGCCGGTGACAGGGGTTTGCGCGCAGAGCTGTCCGGCGAGCTGTGCCAAGGTGGGACGGGCCGTCTTTTCCAGCCCCAACAGGGCGCAGAGCACCTCATGCCGGTCACGGCGCCGCATCGTGAGCCCCGTGATCTGTTTGAATAGTTTGCGGCCGACGCCGGGGACTTCGGCCAGCTCAAAGATGGACTGGAAGCGTTCGTGTTCCTGCCGGTACTTGAGGATGGCCTCGGCACGCAGCCGGCCGATGCCCGGCAGGGTCAGCAAGCCTTTGAGGTCAGTGTGGTTGATGTCTACCACATGGGCGCCGGCATCGGGTCCGATTTCCACCCCGTTCCATTCACCGGGGCGCAGGACGCGCGGCGGGGCGACGGGTGGGGGAGGCGGCGGGGGCTGGGCGGCGGCTGCCACCGCCGGTTCGACCGCCGCCGGTTCGGTCGCCACGGGGGCGGGCGGGGCTGACGGGCGTGCTACGGGTGTCGCCGGCTTGAAATAGTCGGGGATATGTTTGACGCCATCGGCCGCATGCGCCGCGGGGAGGGCCGCCTTGAACCACTGGAGCGGAATGGCCTCGACCACCATGGCGAGGTCAAGGTTGACGAGGGCCGTCGGCTCGGCTTTGACCCAGTCGGGGGGCAAGACCGGCAGGAAATCGCGCAACAGAAATTGGATCTGCCCTTTTTTCAGTTGTGCCAGCACAGCATCGCGCGGGACATCCAGCTTTGCGTCCGGGAAGGCTTGCGCGTTCCACGCCGGGCCGCGCAGATGGGCGGGCAGCTGTTGCAGAAGCGCTTTGCACGGCAGGACCAGCACGGTATCCTGATCCTCGCCCAAGATCTCCTGGACCCGCTTGAACATCGACAGCGCCTGCTCCATGGTCAAATTGGAGGGTTCCGCCACGGTCTTGGGCGGGCTGGAGGGTGCTGGCGATGGCGCCGCAGGCGTACTGGCAGGAAGCGGTGCTGGCGGAGTGCTGGGGGTTTCCCGGGCGCGCAGTTTCTTGGTCAGCATGTCTAGGATATTCATGAGGGCCTCCAAATAGCAGCTATCATACCATTATTCTAGGCAGAAATTTAGTAAACATTGGCATGGATATTGCCTCGTTTCTGACGTAGATGTGCAGTAGATATCGGGCGCGGGTGGACGAGATGCCGGCCCGGCGGGAACGATGACAGAGGACTGGAATGTATGTCTTTTGTGAATTTCAAGAAAAAGGAAGTGCAGTTCAAGCTGGTCTATTACGGGCCGGGCTTGTGCGGGAAAACCACCAACCTGCAGGTGATCCATCGCCTGATCAACCCGGAGGCGCGCGGTGATCTGACCTCCATCGCCACGGCCGGCGAGCGCACGTTGTTCTTCGATTTCATGCCGCTGGTGGCCAACGCCATCGAGGGGTTTCAAACGCGCTTCCAACTGTACACCGTCCCGGGGCAGGTGATGTACAACCTGACCCGCCGGATGGTGTTGCGCGGGGTCGATGGGGTGGTGTTCGTGGCCGACAGCCAGTGGAGCAAGATGTCGGAGAATGTGGAAAGTTTCGCAAATTTGGAGGAAAATCTCCGGCTGCAAAGCGAGACGTTGCAGACCCTGCCGCATGTCCTGCAATACAACAAGCGCGACCTGCCGGACGTGGCGCCGGTTCATTTCATGGAATTCATGCTGAACAATGGCGCCGTCCGGCAATCCAGTTTTCCGGCGGTGGCCACCACCGGCGAGGGGGTGTTTGAAGCCCTGAACATGGTGGCGCGCCTCGTCCTGCACAAATTCATGACGGTCCACAATCGCAAGGAAGAAGGGGCGTGTGAACTGGCCTTGGTTTGAGGTCTTCCGCTTGGCCACGCAGCAACCACCCAGGAGCAAGCTATGGCGCAAATATTGCACGAAAAGGATTCCGTCCGCCTGCGCAAGGTGCTGGTGCAGTTGCTGGCGCGCTCCGAGTCGGATGATTGTCTGCTCTGCGATTCCGGTGGCCATGTGTTGGCCCTGGAGGGCGCCAGCAAGCATGATCCCTTCTTGATTTCGGCCTTGGGCGCGGGCATCTTTGGCGCCAGCCGGGAACTGGCCCGCATGTTGGGGGAGAACGAGTTCAGCGCCGTCTTGCACCAAGGCGAGCACAGGAGCATCTTTTTGCGCGCCGTGGATGCGGATACGCTCCTGGTGATGATCTTCTCCCGGAGCGCCAACGTGGGCCTGGTCAAACTCTACTCCACGCCGGCTGTCGATGATCTGCGGCAGATTCTGGCCGACATCCAGCACGGCCCGTCCGTGCCCGGCCCCGAGGATTCCCGCCCCTTTGTGCTCAGCCCTGATGCGCAGCTCTTTTCCCTCCGTAAAGAATGACCGGGCGCGGGGCCGGCGGCGGCCGTGGTCGGCGCCGCTGCCTTGAAAATGCGTTGGGGGGGGGTAAAGTGGCCGGCTGAAGTGTGTATGAATACGTCCGATAAAATGGCCTCTACGAATGCGCTCATGACGCCGGGCGCGGCGGCGCTTGGCGTGGGCCAGCTGCCGGTCCTGCCGCAGCTGCTGGCCGCTCCGCCCGCCCTCAATCTTCTGGAAAGTCTGTATGACGCGGTGGTGCTTACGAACCTGGACGGCGGCGTGCAGCAAGGCAACCGGCGGGCGGTGGATCTGTTGGGGTACACGCCGGCGGAGCTGAGTGGACTGATGCTGGGGCGCTTGGTGACGGGGATCACGCCGGAGCTGTTGCGCACCATCGAACAATACCTCAGTGGTGGGCGCTTCAGCGTGCTCGAGGGGTGTTGTACGCGCAAGAACGGATCCCAGTTCCCGGCGGAAATCGCCGTAAGCGCTGTGGAGCTGGCCGCGGGGCGCGGCTTCTGTTTCGCGCTGCGCAATATTACCCAGCGGCGTGAAATGCAGAACCGGCTGCGGCTGGCGCAGAATGCCCTGCACAGCTCGGCCAGTGCGCTGGTCATGACGGACCTGAATGCCAAGCTCCAATTTGCGAATCCCGCTTTCTGTCGGATGTGGGGTGTGACGGATCCGGAGGCTGTGGCCGGCAAAAATCTGGAACAACTGGCGGGGGCGGAGAACACCGCCCTGTTGTGTGCCTGCCTGAAGAATGGGGTGCCTTGGATCGGCGAATTGGTGGTGGCGCGCCCGGGCGCCGCCGACCTGTATGTTCAGGCTACGGCCGCGCCCAACCTCGACCACCAGCACGTGCTGGTGGGCATGGTGCTCTCTTTCATCGATATCACCCCGCGCAAGCTGGCAGAGGAAAAAATCCGGCGCGAGGTGGATATCCAGCTGCAACGCGCGCGTGAGCAGAAGGATTTTTCCGGCCAGTTGAACATCATTGCGTTGCCGGAGCTGATCCAGTTCATCGACACCGCCGGGAAGACCGGGCGGCTGGACGTCCGGTACGCCGGAGAGGGTTCCCTGGCGACGCTGGATTTCGACGCCGGCCGTATCGTCAGCGCGGCCTGCGGCGAGCTGCGGGGCGAAGCGGCCGTACATGCGATCCTCCGCCTCGACGGACAATCGTTTGTCTTTCGCCAGGAAGCAGTGTTGGAAAAAGACCCCGCCCTCACCAAGTCGACGATGGGCATGCTGCTGGAAGGCCTGCGCCATATGGACGAAGCGGCGCAGATCACCGCAGCCCCCGCCGGCTGATTGCGCCCCAAGGCGCTGCCGCAACATGCCGGCCATCGTCCGGCGGCTCACTCGCCGAAGGCTTGCAGTTCGGCGCAGGAGGCGAAGGCTTGTTTCGGGTTGTCGCCGCTGGCGGGGACGCCGATGACGCGCACGGCGACAGCCTTGACCGCTTCCGGCAGTTTCAGCGTGAAGGTCTGGCCGGACCTGAGCTTCTTGCCGTCGGTGGCCGTGGTCGCGGGATAGTCGCTGAAGGTGCCGATCGTTTCCCACACGCCGTTTTTCTCGCGCTGGCTCTGGACCATGGGCTTGCCGATAAACCAGCCGCCATCGTGGAAATTCTTGGCGTGCGCGAAGACGATGCGCCGGATGCTTGCGGGGGCGTCGAGCGTAACCGCGAACCAATCTTCCTTGGCGCTCTTGCCGTCGAACGTGACGGCGAAGCTGCCGGGATCGTCGTCGTTGATCGAGCCGTTTTGATTTCCCTGCCGCGAGCGGCTCTCGATGCCGTCGAGCAACACGTTCGCGCTCGGCTGGCCCGCGAGCGGGAGCCAGACCTTGTAGCGCGCGCCGGTCATGCCGGCGTCGGCGAAGGGCACGAGGCGGATGGAGATCGGCTTGCCGCCGCGGCGGGTGACGGCGTTGAAGCGGAAGACCTGCGCGCCGGGCCAGGTCTTGAACTCGGCGGGCGCGGGCTCCGGCGTGAGGGCGAGCGCAGCGAGGTCGGGCTTGGCGATGGCGATGGTGTTGAGGCTCTGGCCTTCGGCGGCGAGCAGGGCTTCGTCAGCTGCGAGTACGAGCGGTCCGTAGCAGAGCGCCACCTTGCCTTGATTCAGGTGATTACCCACGACCAGGCGTGGCGTGGCTTTCAGCTTCAGTTCGATCGCGTCGCTTTGCTTCCATTCGCGGCGTAACACAGTGTAGCCGGAGCGGTCACATTCCACATCCGCGGACGGTGTGAGGCTGCTCTCCCGGTTCCCCTCGGGCAGGCGGAGCTTGATGGAAAATTCCTTGGACGTGGCCAAGCCCACGTTGATGCGAACGCGACCTTCAGCCGGAAAGCGCGTCTCGAGTTTGACGGTTACTGGCGTGCCGTCGCGCAGTGTGAGGTGCCCCGTTCCGGCGTCAAGGAAGTTGATGACCAGGCCTTCTGCGTCGGTGGTGAGGGCGAAGGTCGGGAGCGACGCAACTCCGCGCGGCCCGCTGGAGAGGCAGCAGTGTCCGTCGAGCGTGGCGCTGTAGGGCTTCTTGCCTTCCATCTGGACGTAGTAGCCCCATGCGGAGCCGTCGGGCTTTTGCGCGCCGAGCAGTTGATTGTAGGCGACGCGCTCAAGCTGTTCGGCGAACTTCGCCTCGCCGGTGAGCCGCAACAGTTGCACGTTGAACTGGAGCCACGTCACAGTGACGCACGTCTCGCCGACGTTGTTGACGTTCGGGAGATCGAAGTCGTCGTGGAAGTGTTCGCGGTAGCTGGCGGCGCCGGTGAGGTAGAGGCGCTTCTTCACAATGTCCTGCCAAGCATGCTCACAGGCTGCGAGCAGTTTCTTGTCGCCGGTGGTGCGGTAGAGTTCGAGCGCGCCGTTGAGGCAGGAGAGCATTTCATAGGCTTTCGCGTTGCCGACCTTGTCCACGCGCTTGAGTTCCAGCAGGCGCGAGACGATGTGCGGGCCGTTGGGTTGTTCCCAGGCGCGGAGGATGTAGGTGCAGAAGTCGAGGTAGCGCTTCTCGCCGGTGAAGCGGTAGAGCAGCACCATCGGTTCGAGCACACTTGTCGGCGCCATGCCTGCATGATGGCCCGCGGTGATGATGTCGCGCTGGCCGGTGCCGTCGCCGAAGGTTTTGCAGAGCAGGTCGGCCATGCGCGTGCAGGTGGCGAGCGGCGCGGTGTTGCCGGTGTAGCGGGTGTAGGTGAGCAGGCCGATGAGATTGTATTTGTGCGCCCAGACGTCCCACTCGGTCCAGCGGTCTTTAGCGAGGTAGGTGCCGAGGTAGCCATCGGCGAGCTGGCACTTGCAGAGTTCGGCGGCGGTGGCGTCGAGCTTCGCGAGCAACGCGGGATCGCCGGTGTTCACCCACGCGAGCGTCGCGGCGTGGAGCCATTTGCCGACGTGCTCGCCGTCCCACGATTGGCGGCCGGGGCGCTTGCGGTAGCCTTCGAGCAGGCGATCGGTATCAACCTTGACGAGCCGGTTGGCCTCATTGGCGGTGAGGCGTGTGCCGAGCCAGCCGGTCAGTTGTACGCGGTCGGGGATCTGGAAGTCCTGTTTGTCGGGAACGGCGCACGGAACTTTTTCCGGCAGCGGCGTGATCTCCGCGGCGCTGCACAGGCCGGCCAGTGCCAACACCATCAAACCAACCTGCAAACAGTAGGGTTTCATTTTCCTCATTTCGGCGCCGCTTCGGCGACATAAAGTTGCGTCCATGGCCCGCTATTGACGTTGAAGTAAATACGCTGGCCATCGGGGTTGAACACCGGGTGCGGATGCGACCGCCGCCACGAAGAGGCACCCTGCGAATTATTGAAGTGGTGGATGACCACATGGTTGGTGCCGCGCATATCGGCCACCACGACGCCCCATTCCTTGGCGCTGCCGCCGACGCGGTCCATGAGCGTGTCCGTGACCATGAGTTGGCCGTCGGGGCTGGCGGACGGATGGCCGGAGCCGAAGCCCGGCAAGCCCGGAATGCGCCGTGTCGTGCCGGTCTTGCTGTCGATCAGGAGGTTGCCGGCCTCGAGGATGGTGCGCGCGTCCGGAAGCCAGGCCGGGTGGCCCCAGCGGGTGTCCGCGCGGAGAAAGCGCTGGTCGTGCAGGCTGTAACAGACCATGCCGAGGCGGGTGCTGGCCCGCGAACTGCGCGCATCGCCTCCGGCGGGCGTGGCCAGCTTGAAGAAGACCCGGTTCAGGTCGGGGCTCAATATTGGGAAGAAAATGGACACCGGCTTGCCGCCGAAATTTTTCTTCAGATATTCGGGATATGCTTTTTGCAGCGCGTCCGCCGTGGCGGCGGTGCTGATCGCGCCGGTCTCGACGTTCACTAGTTCGAGGTCGCGGTGCGCACCGGGATTCCAGTGCAGGCCGTAGAGCGGCACGAGGTCGGACTGCGGCTGTCCCCAGCCGGCCAGCCGGTCCTCGGCGAGCAGGCGCTCCTGGCCCGTGGCGACATCCACGACGCCGGTGAACCAGCGGTTCGTGCGCTCGCCCTGGAAGACCACGCGACGGCCTTGCGACACCCATTGCTGGCAGGCGACGCGATGCGCGTCCTCCACGTTGAGCTCGCGCGTCAGCACCGTTTCCTTGCCCGTGGCGCGGTCGCGGAGACAAACCTCGCCCTGCTGCGCGTTGCGCGCGGTCGAGGTGAAGAACATAACCGTTTTACCGTCGGGGCTTTCCGGGCAGGTATTGAAGTAGGAGTGGATCGTATGCCGTCCGGACTGCTCGGCTACGGGATGAATCTTCACGCCCGTCCGCCAAGGCGCCAGCGGATCTGTTGAGTTCCTCGGCTCTGCGGCGCCTACAGATGCGGCGAGCAAACAGTAAACGAGCAGTGATTTCATGGTTTTATCCTGAACAAGCGCTTCATGGTGTCGCCCAAAACGGAATTATGCCGCCGATGGAACCGGGCTTCAACTCGAACACTGTGGCGCCATTCCGCTTTATGCTAACGAGGATTTTATAGGCGTTCTTGGAGAAGTTCATTTCGGTGATCGTCATGCTGCCTTGTGAATCTTCGAAGATGAACGCGGGCTGGTCTTGGGTGCGGGCGCCACCGCTGGAGTACATCAGGCCTCCGAGTACCTCGGTGCGGCCACCATTGCGGGTGATGACGATTGGGCCGGGGCCTTCGGTTTTGATGCCGAGCACCCAAAGCTGGCCGCCGTCATTTTTCAGGTGCCACTGCGCTTCGGGCAAGGTGTTCCGGTGATCCTGATTGGTCTCCGGGTTGATCTGGCGCATCCACGCGCGCGCACCGGGCTGGAGATGGAACCGCCCGGTCACGTTTTCGACGAACAATTTGCCGGGACCGCTGATGATGGTGCCGCAGCCATTGGGATGCTGATCGCTGGTGTCATCCACATCGTTGATCTCGCGCAACACGAGGGTGCGCTGGGTCGGGTTGGCGATGAAATTCAGGCCGGCGTTGTTGTCCCAGAACCAAATGGCAAACCGTTCGACAACGAGCACCGGCTCGGGGCTCTCGCCGACGGTGAAGATGTTTGCCGCGCCGGTCATCGGCGTCGGGAATTTGAGCGACGTCTCGCAACCCAGCAACCGGCGGACATGGCCGCGGATGATGATCGGCTTTTTCAGCGCAACGACGCCGCGCGGCATGCAGATGGTGCGCTTGCCGGAATCAATCGCGCGCTGGAGTGCGTCGCTGTCGTCGGTGCGGCCGTCCATCTTCGCGCCGTAGTCAGTAATGACGGCCCAGTCCTTCAATCCATCCCACGGTACCTCGGGCGTTTCCGTGATCGGCAGGTTCAAGGTCGTCGGGCCGGAATCGGGCAGCTTAGCGCTGACCCACTCACGCACCAGCGGGCCGGGTACGGTCGTATCGCCGTGTTGAATCGCGCTGGCGTAGCCGCTCACGGCGACGTTGCGCGTGAACAGGTGGCCGGCCTGGAGCAGAATCGCCGCCGCGCCGGTGCCGGTCAGCTTGGCGTCGATGAGCGTGAACAGGCCGCCCCATTTCTCCTGCTGGATTGCGGGCACGGCGTTGTCGCTGACCAGGCCGCGCACCGTGATGGCTTGGCCGTTGTTGTGCCAGCCAACTTTGCGCTGGCCGCGTAGCGTGATGTTTTCAAACGTGACGCTGTTGACGCCGTGCTTGTTGGCGATCCCGATATCGAAGCCGGTGATGCGGACGTTCTTCACGAAGCACGGACCGACCTCATCGGTGTAGCTCTGGTCGAGGCCGATGACGCCGGTGCCGTCGCCGGAGCGGATATCTACGTCGCGCAGACAACCCGTATTGCTGGCGTTGAAACGAACGCCGATCGCGCCGGGGTTGCCGCGGCCGGTGTCCCATGTGCAATTGCGGATCGCGTTGCGGAACCGCTGCGCCGGTGCGTTGCCGGTCCAGACCATCGCTTCCGGCTTCGCAGGGTCGGTGAAGCCGGGGCAGGCGTCTTTCAATTTCAGGAGCGTTCCTTGCCTGCTCTGGCCTTGGAGGATGGTGTTCTTTTCCTCCCAACCGCCGCCGCGCCCATGTGGCCAGCGCAGCGTCTTCGAGATGAGGTAGGTCCCATTCGGCAGATAGATGATCGCGCCAGCGTTCGGATAATCGTTCAGCGCATGCTGGATCGCCTTGGTGTCGTCGGTCACGCCGTCGCCCTTGGCGAGATACGGCGCCGCGGTGACGTCAATGATGCCGGAGTTGGAAGGGAAGATGATGTTCTCGCCGCCAGCCACCGCCGGCCGGGGTGGGTTCGGAAAATTGGCTGTCAACTCCGTGGGCTTGGCCACCGGTTTGACGCCGGGTGTGATGGCGTCGGTGGCTCCGGCACCGCCGTCGAAGAAGCGGATCTCGCTCAAGCCGGCGCGTTCGCCTTCCCAATGGCGCACGCAATGCAACCGGATGTAGCGCGCCTGCACGGCTTGCTTGAACGAGATTACCTGCCCCTCGTAAGTGCTTTCGCCCGGTGCCTGCTCGAAGATGGCTGTGCCGGCCGGTGTGAACTGCCCACCATCCGCCGAGGTCGAGATCGCGACCTCCTTGAAGCCGAGCGAGGTCCAGCCGTCTTCGTTGTAATTCCAGACGCGGAAGCTGCCGACCTTCTGTTCCTTGCCCAAGTCAAACGTCACGGCTGGCGTGCGTTCCGTTTGGCCCTTGACCGCTCCTGACGACCACATCGTGCCGCGCTCGATACCCCGGTCGTGAAAGGCATCGCTGCTGTGTACCCATATACCGCTGCCGGGCGCGGTCTCGCGGAGCCCCGAACCATCGGTCAGATTTTTTTCTGACCGCGAGGCCGTTTGCGTGCTGGAGGCTTTGACGCCGACGGGACAGATTTCGAAGCCGCGCACTGATGCGGCGAGCAGCAGGAGCGCGAGTTTTCCAAGGATTGGAAACGGAAACAGGTGTTTTTTCCAAGGCTTGGAAAAGCTGCGCATGAGTTTTTCCAAGCCGTGGAAAAACAGGGGGCCGCGGTTTCCACGCATTGGAAAACTCCGTTCGGCGTCACCAGACTTCGGTGACTTTCTGGACGATGTCGTGCGCGAGATCCTTGGCGGCCTTGGGCAGACCGGTGCGCTTGGACGAAGAGAGGTCGCCGACGACCGGGAACGTGCCTTCACCGTAGCAGCGCGGATATTCGGCGATGATTTTGCCGTCGCTCTTGCGGGTCATGATGATGGAGGCATAGAGGGTGATGCGGTATTCCTGCGCGGCGTGCGGGCGGTTGGCGACGTATTGCAGGGGCAAGAGCCTGTAGTCGGTCAGCCTGACCTCCAGCACCGCGTCGGCCTCCTCGGCGGACGCGAGCTTGAGCGAGCCGTCCCGCTGGAATTCCTGGAGCGCGAAGCGGGTCGTTTCGAGCTCGAGCTGCGGCTCGAAGGTCTTGTTGATGAAGGTGGGGACATGCACCAGCTTGATGTCCGGCGGCAGCATGGACCCGAGGCGGTAGCCGACACAGCCGGGGAGCAGCGTGGCCGCGAGGACGGCGGCGCCGGCGATCAGTTTAGCGAGCGGCTTTGACATGTTCATTTTTCTCCACGAGCGGAGCGAGGTGTTCTATACGGGTTTGCGCCTGTGGCGTCGAGTCCGAATGCGGGAAGTTGCGGACAAAGTCCTGATATTCCATCAGCGCGGCCTTGGGCTGGCGGGCGATCGTGTCGTAGTAGCGGGCGCGGGCGAAGGCGAGCTGCGCGCGGCGGCGGAGCAGGTCGTCGCGGAGCTTGAGGGCCTGCTCGAGGTGCTCGGACTTGGGGTAGCGGGAGACGAACTGGTGCATGGCGGTCCAGGCCTCGTCGAGCACGGACTCGTTGTTGGGCTCGGCGCTGGCGAGCCGTTCCAGGCACATCGCGCGGTGGTAGGCGGCCTGTTCGGCGAAGGGCGCGTCGGGGTAGCGCACGAGCACGGTGAGGTAGGCGGCGACGGCGAGCTCATGCTCGTAGCCGAACTCGTAGGCGCGGCCGATGAGGAACTGGCACTCGGGCGCCTTCGCCCATTCGGGGCCGTGCTCGAGAATCTTCTCGAACAGCGGGATGGCGCGGTCGGGGGACTCGAAGCCGGGGAAGAACAGGAACTTGCCCTTGCGCGCGGTCATCACGGTCTCGGCGATCTCGAACTGGCGCTGGAGGATCTCGTTGTAGGCGAAGGAACCGGGATAGTGCTCGATGAGATAGCTGTATTCCTCGAAGGCGTCCTGCCATTGCTGGCGCGCGTCGAGCACGCGGGCGAGCGCGAGCTGCGCCGTGGGCGCTTCCGGGGCCTGCGGCCAGAAGACGGTGAGCAGGCGGTACTGCTTGGCGGCGGAACGCAGCCAGCCGGCGGCACGCAGTTCGTCGGCGTGGAGGAGCTGGTCGTGCGGGTTCGTCTTCGCCGGACGGATGAAGAAGTTGTACCAGTGGCTGCGGGCCGTGGTTTCCTCGTAGGGCTTGGCGGCCGAGGCGGTCACTGCGGCGCCGAGGACGAGGCCGGCGAGCAGCAGGCGGACGGGATACCGATGAGAAATCATGCGCGCAAAGTAAGCGGCGCAGCGCAGTGGGTCAAGCCGGAAGAAAAATCGATGTTGCAAAAATGAGAAAGGCGCATAGACTTGGTGCGCTTTGATGGGCCGCCTTTTGATAGGAAATAAATATGCCGCGTATACTGATTGTGGACGACGAGCCTAGTATTCTGAGCGTATTGGGTACCCTGCTGAAGGCGCAGAGTCACGAGGTGACGCCCGCCCGCAGCGGCGAGGCGGCCTTGAACCTGTTGAAGACCCAGTCGTTCGACCTGATGATTT
The DNA here is from genome assembly GCA_903912445.1 of uncultured Lentisphaerota bacterium. Lineage (GTDB taxonomy): Bacteria > Verrucomicrobiota > Kiritimatiellia > CAIQIC01 > CAIQIC01 > DP16D-bin41. The sequence continues at coordinate 15,239 of CAIWHP010000057.1, read as the reverse complement.
CCGATATCCGCATGGGTTCCATGGACGGCATGCAGTTGCTCCAGCACGTGCGGCGCGCCCACCCCGGCCTGGCGGTGATCATGCTGACGGCCTTCGGCACCGTGGATACCGCGGTCGAGGCGATGAAGGAAGGCGCGTTCGACTATGTCACCAAGCCGTTCAAGGTGGACGAGCTGCTCATCACGGTCCAGCGCGCGCTGCAATATCAAAACCTGGTCAGTGAGAATCAGGCGCTGAAGGAGGAGCTCGCCGGGCGCTACCAGTTCGAGAACATCGTGTCGGAAAGTCCCGGCATGCGCAAGGTCTGCGAAATGATCGAGCGCGTCGCGCCCACCGATACGACGGTGCTCGTGCTGGGCGAGAGCGGCACGGGCAAGGAGCTCGTCGCGAAGGCGATCCACGCGCACAGCACGCGCAAGCTGCAGAACTTCCTGCCGATCAATTGTGCCGCCCTGCCGGAGCCGCTGCTGGAGTCCGAGATGTTCGGCCACGCCAAGGGCGCGTTCACCGGCGCCTCCTCGCACAAGGTCGGCCTGTTCGAGGCTGCAAACGGCGGCACGATCTTCCTGGACGAAATCGGCTCGATGCCGCTGAGCATCCAGGCGAAGCTGCTGCGCGTCTTGCAGGACAAGGAAATCCGGCGCGTGGGCAGCAACGAAAACGTCCCCATCAATGTGCGGGTGCTCGCCGCGACGAACGACCGCCTGGAGAACCTGATCGCGCAGGGCAAATTCCGGGAGGACCTGTTCTACCGCTTCAGCGTCATCACCATCGAGATCCCGCCGCTGCGCGCCCGGCCGGAGGACATCCTGCCGCTCATCAAGCACATCCTGCGGCGCGAACTGGGCAAGGACAAGCCGCTGCCGGTGCTCGCGCCCGAAGCGCAGCGTATTTTGGAGACGTATACCTGGCCGGGCAACGTGCGCGAATTGGAGAATGCCATCCGTCACGCGTTGACCTTCGCGGGCAGCAACGAAATCACCAAGGAAGTGCTGCCGGCCAAGGTCGTCGATGCCTGCGCGTCCGGCAAGGGTGGGGCGGCGCCCGTTGCCTCCGAGGATTTTCGCGGCAAATCGCTCAAGGCCTTCCTGCGCACCAAAGAGCAGGAGTATCTGCTCCAGATCATCAACTCCATGGGCGGCGACAAAGAAAAAGCCGCCAAGGCGTTGCATATCAGCCTCGCCACGCTCTATCGCAAAATACCCGCCAACGAGTAGTGCTTTTGCGAATCTGACAATTGCCGCGCGCCGCTGCGGTGCGCGGGCCGGCTGGTCGGCAGGACCGTTACGGGCGGAATCCGGCTATGTGCATCTTTTTCACCTTCCGCCCAAGCGCACTGGCATGGAATGTGCTAAACTACCGTTGTCTGAGAGATTCGCGATGTAAAAACCTGGTGCGTACTAGGCGATCGTGAATCAGGTGGTAGTGCGGTCGTAAGGTTGAAGGAACATAAATGAAAATGAATAAAAAGGGGTTCACCCTGGTTGAAATCATGATCGTGGTTGCGATCATAGCGTTGCTCGCGGCGATTGCGGTCCCGTCGTTCATGAATGCGCGGACCAAGTCCATGCAGAGCTCCTGCCAGAATAACCTGCGCCTGATCGATGGCGCCATCCAGCAGTACGCCTTGGATAACTCCAACGCGCTGGCGTCGGCCATGACGTCGCTCGTGGGCACCAATGCCTACATCAAGGATACGCCGCTCTGCAAAGGTGGCGGCACTTACACGTTGCCCGCGAGTCTGGGCGCCAAGACCTCCTGCAGTCAGCATGGCACGCTCTAAAGTCTGGTGAGCTTGTCTGGAAAAGCCCCGCTACGGCGGGGCTTTTTTTGTGTCCCGGGATCCGGGGGAGGAGGGGGCTGGCGCGGGAAGTGCCTGGCACCAGGGTCCCGGGCGGGCGGCTGGCGCGGCTCCGGTTCCCGTCCATTGCGCGCCGTGCCTGTTTTCTGTGACCGGATTTCTTCCGCTTGCCAGTCCCCGATGCGGCCCGCATAATCCGCCGCCATGGCGACGGAAGATATGACGGGGGGGGCGGCGCGGCCGCCGAACCTGCCGCTGCGGCCCGAGCAGTTGCTCGGCATGGCCCGTGGCTTCGCGTGGTTATGCGTCGGACTGCTGGTCACCTTCATGCTGTTGCTCGGTCTGCTCGAGTGGCATCTGCCGCGGTTTCTCGGCACGCTGCCGCCCTGCCTCGCGGGCGCGTGCCTCGCGCTCTATGGCGGTCTGCTCTGGTGGCGTTCGGCCGAACAGTTGCGGCCGTGGCGGTGGCACGCGCGCGGCGCCACCTGCCTGGCCGCGCTCCAGATCTATCTCGCGCCGTTCGCGCTGTGGTGGCGGCGCGACCTGCCCGACCTGCAACTCTTCTGCAACAGCATGCTCCTGCTCGCGAGCCTGCCGGCGCTGGCCTGGGTGCTCGCGCTGCAGGCCGAGGCGACCGGGCGGCTGCTCGGGGATCACGCCCTTGCCGTCGAGGCGCGCTTCGGCCGGCGCACGTTGATTTTTCCGGTGCTGCTGCTGACCGTGTTGGTGGCGGGCTATGAAGGCGCGATCCTGGCCGGCGCGCCGCTGCCGGAGCCGCCCTCCATCGCGATGCCCGGCCTGGTGTTGCCGCCGTGGCTCGTCATGTTGCAACTCGGCGCCATCCTGATGTGCCTGAGCATCGGCTGGCGCTGCACGCATGCCTGCCAGCGGGCGCTGATCCGGTCCTATAAGCCGCCGGCCACGCCATGACCGCGCCCGCCCGCACCCCCCGCCAGCCGTGGGAGCCGCGCCCGTGAAGCGGTTTTCCAAATTCCTGCTGGGTCTGTTGCTGGTGCCCGCCTGCGTCGCCGCCACGCGCGCGGTGCTGAAATTGATCCTCGCGCTCCGCCCGCTCGAAGGCTTCAGTGCGGCGGCGTGGGGCTTCGTCGGCGGCTTCGGGTTCTTCGTCCTGCTTTACCTCCTCTTGCCCGCGCCGATGAAGACCTACGTGCTCGCCCACGAACTGACCCATGCGCTCTGGGGCTTGGCCATGGGCGCGCGCGTCGTCAGGCCCATGAAGGTGAGCGACAAAGGCGGCAGCGTCACGCTGACCAAATCCAACGTCCTGATCACCCTCGCGCCCTACTTCTTCCCGCTCTACACGGTGCTGCTGCTGATCGTCTACCTCGCCTGCGCGCACTTCTTTGACCTGCACGCCTACCGCCCGGTCTGGTACGCCCTGCTCGGCCTGACGTGGGCGTTCCACCTCGTCTTCACGCTGCACGCCCTGCGCCAGCGGCAGCCCGACATCCTCGAGCACGGCCGCATCTTTTCGTGGACGCTGATCTACTTGATCAACATGCTCACGCTCGGCATCTGGATCTGCGTGCTGGCCTCGCCGACGCTCGCCGACTTCGGCCAGCGGCTGTGGAGCGAGCTCAGGTGGGTGCTGGAAGAATACTCCGCGTTGTTGAATGTCATCCGCCACGGCCTCCAGGTGCTGCTCTGACGCAGTGCATTTTTTTCCGTGTCATCCGCCGCCGTCCGTGCTTAATTCCGTCCGCCATGCTGCTCGCGCGCACAGAACATCTCGACGTCCATCGCAATCTCGCGCTGGAGGAATGCCTCTTGGAGCGGGCGGCGGAGCATGGCCCGGCGCTCTTCCTCTGGCGCAGCGCCGGCGCGGTGGTGCTCGGCAAGAACCAGAATCCGTGGCGTGAGGTGAACCTGCCGGCACTGCAGGCCGCCGGATTGGCGCTGGCGCGGCGCTGCTCCGGCGGCGGGACCGTCTTCCACGATGCCGGCAACCTCAACTACGCGCTGGCGCTGCCGCGCGAAACCTATGATCAGGACGCCCTCTTTGAGCGGCTCATCCAGGCCTTCCAGCGCGCCGGCATCGCCGCGGTGCGCGGCCCGCACCATGGCCTGCTGGTGCAGGGCCGGAAGTTTTCCGGCAGCGCCTTCTGCTTCCGCCGCCGCGCCGTCTTGCATCACGGCACCCTGCTGATCAACGCCGACCTTGCCCGGATGCGGCGCGTGCTGACCGGCGGGCTGGAGCTCGCCTCCCGCGCCATCGCCTCGCATCCGATGCCGGTGATCAACCTCGCCGAGGTGCAGCCCGCGTGCGATTTCGAGCGCGTGGTTGGCGAGGCCTTCGCACCCGGCGCCGCCACGGTCGGCGACGAGTTTTTGGAACCGCTGCCTTGGCGCGAGAAGGCGGAGCGGCAGCGCTCCTGGGATTGGCAGTTCGGCCAGACGCCACCCTTTGATGTTAAAATGGCTGACGCCACCTTGCACGTGGAGCACGGCCGGATCGTGTCGGTGACCGGTAATGCCGCGCTCGTTGCGCAACTTGTCGGAAAGAAGTTCCAAGGATTGCATGAGTTGGACGGAGTCGAAGGGCTGACGACGTCCTGACGCTTTTCGAGGCTTGGAGCATCTGCGCAGATCCGGCTGAAGTTCAACAGAACTATTTTTCCAGTGTTGCACCCGCCCGGCATGCGGTCTTTCCATGATTCTGCCGCAAATGATTCTGTCATATTTGGGCAGTTACGCTGGAGAGAGAAGACAGAGAAGCTGTTTCACAGAAGCTAACGAAGGAAACAAAGGGTCTTTGTTCTCTTCGTTGCCTTTTGTAAGAAAACTTCTGAGGCCCTGCCGGGAAGCCGGTCGCTGCTTCGTGGGAAAACTTCAGTGCAGCGGGCGGGCGCGTTTGGCGGCGAGGCGCGCCTCGACCCAGCCGAACCAGGCGTCGAGGCCGGCGCCGGTCTGCGCGGAGAGCTCCAGCACTTCGGTCTGCGGCGCGACCTGCCGGAGGTGGGCGAGCGCGGCGGCGCGCGGAAACTCCGTCGCGGCGGCGAGGTCGGTCTTGCTCACGATGGTCAGCGCGGCGCTCTGGAAGATCTGCGGATATTTCAACGGCTTGTCATCGCCTTCGGTCACCGACCAGAGCGCGACGCGCGCGTCCTCGCCAAGGTCGAACAGGGTGGGGCAGACGAGGTTGCCGACGTTCTCGATGAAGAGGACATCGAGCGCGTCGAGGTCGAGCTGTCCCAGCGCGTGCTGAAGCAGGTGGGCGTCGAGGTGGCAGGCGGTGCCGGTGGTGATCTGGATCGCGGGGCCGCCGGCGGCGCGCAGGCGCCGCGCGTCGTTGTCGGTCTGCAGGTCGCCGGTGATGACGGCGCTGCGGAAGGTCTTGCCCGGGGCGCGGAAGGTCGCTTCGAGCAGCGCCGTCTTGCCGGCGCCGGGTGCGGAGATCAGGTTGAGCACGAGCAGCTTCTTGGCGAGGAAGAAGCCGCGGTTGCGCTCGGCGAGCCGGTCGTTTTCCTTGAGGATCACCGCGACGGCAGGCTCGACCGCGGGCGCGTCGTGATGGGGATGCGCGTGGGGCAAGCCCAACTCGTGGGCCCGCCGGTGGGCCGCTTCGTCAGCGCCGTGATCGTGATGCTGCTGATTTCCGCTGCAGCCGCAAGTGTCGCACATAGTGGTCTCGTTTCGTGCGCGGACAATACCATGCCGCCCGGAGCGGCGCAAACGCGAGAGGAGGAGGCTCAGGGGTACCGTCTGGTTCGACGTCCGTGTTCTTCTAGTCGTATTTCGGATTATCTGTGGGTCCCGTCGTATAATCCGTGGAGGTGTCACAAGGCGCAGGAGGGTACTGGCGGCACAGGCGACCTGCGTGGGACTTTCTTTGTCAGTTTTCTCGTATCTGCCATCCAGAGCAGCGCCATATCCAGCGGTGTGCGGTCGCGCTAGCTCATAAAGAAGCGCCAGCCTGTTCGATGAAGAAATTCAAACTGGTTGTTGATGAACGCCAGTGCCAACATCAGCGCCTGCAAGGAATCCACGCCATAAATGTGCCGGCCAGAGGGCCGGCCTGGAAGTTTGACCAGGCACCGGTAATCACCGCCCGGGAGTGGGTCGCGTTCGGGTGTGCCGAGGCTGATCACGATCCGCTGCCGGGGTTGGCGCGGCTTTCCCATCCACAGGGTGCTTGCGGCCACGGGCTTGATGCTGGTTGGCCGTGCCGCTGGCTACCGCATGCCGCCGCGCCGCGAATCTTTTTGCAAAGCGGGGCGTTTCTGGCATATTCCCGCCGACTTTACCGGAGAAAATCCATGACGAAACAAACGACGACGGCGAAGGATACGGTCATCACGGCGCGCGACATCAAGCGCCGCTACGAGAGCCACCTGCGCTATTCGCGTTGCAAGGACGCGCGCTCGGCGACCGACTATGACAAGCTGATCAGCCTTTCGATGGCCGTCCGCGACCTCGCCGTGGACCGGATGATCGCCACGCAGTCGGCCTACCTCGACCAGGACGCGCGCCGCGTCTACTACCTCTCGATGGAATTCCTGATCGGCCGGCTGCTGCACAGCAACATCCTTTCGCTCGGCGTCCTGGAGGCGACCAAGCACGCGCTGGAGGAGGTCGGCCTGACGCTGGAGCAGCTGGTCAGCTTCGAGATGGATGCCGGGCTCGGCAACGGCGGCCTCGGCCGCCTCGCGGCCTGCTACCTCGACTCGCTCGCGACGCTGGAGTATCCCGCCTACGGCTACGGACTGCGCTACGAGCACGGCATGTTCCGCCAGGAGTTCGACAACGGCTGGCAGATGGAGCGCCCCGACGACTGGATGAAGTACGGCAACCCGTGGGAGATGGTGCGGCCCGAATACACCGTGCCCGTGCTCGTCTATGGCCGGCTCGAGGACGTGCACTACGACGGCCGCCGCCGCGGGGTCTGGGTGGACTGGCAGATGCTCGAAGGCGTCCCGTTCGACATGCCCGTGATCGGCTTCGGCTGCAACACCGTCAACGTCCTCCGCCTCTGGAGCTCGCGTGCGACCGAGGGCTTCCGCCTCGACGTCTTCAACAAGGGCGAATACGTCAAGGCCGTGGAAGAGAAGAACTGGGCCGAGAACATCACCAAGGTGCTCTATCCCTCCGACAGCACCCATGCCGGCAAGGAACTGCGGCTCATCCAGGAATATTTCCTCGTCACCTGCACCATCCGCGACATCATGCGCCGCTACCTGAAGAACCACAAAAACTTCGACGACTTTGCGGGCAAGGTGACGCTGCAGATGAACGACACGCATCCCGCGCTCGCCGTTTCCGAGCTGATGCGCTATTTCGTGGACGAGGCCAACCTGCCCTGGGAGAAGGCGTGGGAGATCACCACGAAGTCCCTCAACTACACCAACCATACGCTGATGCCGGAGGCGCTGGAGAAGTGGCCGGTGCCGCTGCTCGAGCGCGTCCTGCCGCGCCACCTGCAGATCATCTACGACATCAACGAGAACTTCCTGCAGAAGATCCGGCTCTCGACCGACAACCACCTCGACCGTGTCCGGTCCATGTCGCTGATCGAGGAGGGCGATGTCAAGCAGGTGCGCATGGCGAACCTGGCGATGATCGGCAGCCACCGCGTCAACGGCGTCAGCGCCCTGCATTCCGAACTGCTCAAGCAGCGGCTCGCGCCGGACTTCGCCGCGCTGGAGCCGGAGAAATTCATCAACATCACCAACGGGGTGGCCCACCGGCGGTGGCTGATCCAGTGCAATCCCCAGCTCGCCAAGCTCATCTCCGGCGCCATCGGCGAGGCTTGGATCCACGACCTCGAGCAGCTCCGCGGCCTGGAAAAAGTGGCCGGCGAGGCCGGCTTCCAGCAGGCCTTCATGCGCGTCAAGCGCGACAACAAGGCCTGTTTGGCCGCGCTCATCCACGACCAGACCGGCCAGGTGGTGGACCCGGATTCGCTCTTCGATGTGCAGGTCAAGCGGCTCCACGAGTACAAGCGCCAGCTGCTCAACGCCCTCAACATCATCACGCAGTTCTACCGCATCAAGGCGAACCCGGCGCAGGAGTTCGTCCCGCGCACGTTCATCTTCGGTGCGAAGGCCGCGCCCAGCTACACCACCGCCAAGCTGATCATCAAGCTCATCAACACGCTTGGCAACGTCATCAACCACGACCGCGACGTCGCGGGCCGCCTGAAGGTGATCTTCCTGCCCGACTACAACGTCTCGCTGGCGGAGATGATCATGCCCGCCGCCGACCTCTCCGAGCAGATCTCCACCGCGGGGTGGGAGGCCTCCGGCACCGGCAACATGAAACTCTCGCTCAACGGCGCGCTGACCATCGGCACCTGGGACGGCGCCAACATCGAGATCGCCGAGCAGGTCGGGCTCGACAACATCTTCATCTTCGGCAAGCGCGCCGAGGAACTCATTGAATTGCGCCAGAACGGTTACGTGCCGCGCGAGTTGATCAAGGCCGACGCCGAACTCTACCGCGTCATCGGCAGCCTCCAGCACAACCCGTTCATCCCCTCGCAGCCGGAGCTGTTCGCCGACCTCTACCGCCTGCTGGCGGAGTGGGGCGACCACTTCTTCCATATCGTCGACTATCGCAGCTATGTGGACACGCAGGGCAAGGTTTCCGAGTTGTTCAAGCAGCCCCCCGCCTGGGCGGAGAAGGCCGTGCTCAACGTCGCCCGCATGGGCTATTTCTCCAGCGACCGTTCCATCCGCGAATACGCCGAGAAAATCTGGGACCTCCAGCCGGTCCCGATCCAGATGCCGCACGCTTGAAGCCGCGCCGTCGCCCGCTGATGTCAGGCGGAACCGGCAAAAGGCCGCCCACCCCCAGCAGCCGCATGGCTGCCCGGGCGTCGTGGGGTGCGGCCTTGGCTTGACAAGTGCGTCGCGGTGCATTCTATTACGCGCCGTGAAACGATTCACACAACATTCGCTGTGGCGCTGGTGCGGGACACTGCTGGTGCTGTGTCTGCTGCTGCCGCTCGTCGTCTGCTTGTGTGCCCACGAGGATGACTGCGCTGGTGCGCCGTCTTCTTGTAGCGATTGCGTCTGTTTACATCACGGCCACATGGCTGTGACGCCCGATGTGCCCGACCTCGCTCCTTCCTGCTGGTTCGACCGGGCCGTCCCGCCCGCGTCGCCGGAGCGTGCACTGCTCCTGACCTCTGCCATCTTCCGCCCGCCCATCGCCTGATCGTCCGTAGAACCTCCCGCGCCGCCCGACGTGTCGTATCCGGTGGAGTCTCGCGGGAATCTTGGTCAGTCAAGGGGAGTCCTCCATGAAACCTTTTGTTTGGGCAGTTTTTCTCGGAATCTTTTGCAGCAGTCTGGGCGGCGGTCAGACACTACCCGCCGATCAGCGGGCCCTCACGCTGGATGAGGCCGTTCGTCTGGCGCTGGTGCACAATCCGGATTTGCGCGCCTCCGATGCGCGCGTAGAGGCCGCGACCGGACGGGCGCAGCAGGCGCGGCGCTGGTCAAATCCCGAGTTGGAGTTGAGTGCCGAGGATTGGCCGGTGCGCAATGGGCGCGGATTCTCGGATGCGAAGCAGACCATCGGCCTCGCGCAGACGTTGCCCTATCCGGGGAAGAAAGCGCTGGATGGGCAGATCGGCGGCGCAGGGGTGAAGCTTTCGGAGGCGGCGCTGGCCGTGCGCCGGACGGAGATCGTCCGCGACGTGAAGGCGGGTTTCTTCCGGGTGCTGGCGGCGGAGCAACTGGTCGCGGTATCCACGCAACTGGTGGCGGTGGCAGAAGCCTCCGCGGCCACCGCGCGCAAGCGGGTGGAGGCCGGGGCGGCAGCCTATCACGAGCAGCTCCGGTCCGAAGTCCAGTTGGAACAGGCGCGGACGGAATGGACGGGCTGCCAGCGGGAACTGGTCACCGCGCAACAAAGTCTCGCCACCCTGCTGGGGCAGGCCCGGCCGGGCGCGATGCAGCTGGCCGGCGCGTTGCGCGAGACGCCGGACGCAGCTTTGTTGGCCGACATCGCCGGCGAACGGCTCGCGCAGCATCCGAGCCTCAACGCGGCGCAGGCGAACCTGGAGCGCGCGCAACTGGAGAGCCGCCGCGCGCGGCTCGAGCCCTATCCCGATATGAAGGTGGGCGTCGCCGGCGGGCGGATAGGCGAAAGCGATCAGACCATCATCCAGGTGGGCCTCTCGCTACCCTTGCCCCTGCTGGATCGTGGGCAGGGGAAGCAGCAGGAGGCGCGGGCCAACGTGAGCGTGGCGGAAGCGGAACTGCGCGCGGTGCAGCAGCAGTTGCAGCTCGAATGGGCCAACGCGCAGCAGCGCTATCGCACGGCCGCCGAACAAGTGGCCAACTACCGCGAGCGGATTCTGCCGAAGGCCACCGAGGCGCTGTGGCTGATTCAGACCGGTTTCGAGCAGGGCAAATTCACTTTTATGGATTTGGTGGATACGCAGCGCACCACAGCCGAAGCCCGCCTGGCCTATCAGGGCAAACTGCTCGAATTGAATAGCACCCAGGCGGAACTGGAAGCCTTGCTCCAGCCGCAAGCCCATCCCACTACAAACACCAAATAGGAAGTTGACCATGAAAAAACAATTCACCAAGACATGCCTTGCGTTCGCGGCGGTAGCCGTCGTGGCGCTGTTCGGCGGTTGCAAACCACAGGAAGAGCGCGGCGAGGCCGCTGGCCATGAGCAAGAGAAAGCTGGAGCGGAAGATCATTCCGGCCATGCCCACGCCAAGGTCGCCGCTCCCGTAAAAGATGAGCACGCCGGGCACAACCACGGTCCTGGCGAGCATGGCGCAGCCAAGCCCCACGTCGTGGTCAAGGATGGTGTGGAGATGTGCACCGAGCATGGCGTACCCGAAGCCACCTGTGCCATCTGCAAGCCGGATCTGGCGGGCAAGCTCAAACCGGGAGAAAGCCTGCAGGTACGGCTGCCCTCGACCAACTCGACGACTCTGGTCGGTGTTCGGACAGCGACACCGGAGACCGGTGCGATAGCCGATGGCATCGAGTGCGTGGCGGAAGTGAGCTTTAACCAGAACAAGCTCGCCCAGATTGCGGCGCCGGTCAGCGGCATCGTCCAGGCCGTGGACGTGGACTTGGGCAGTGCGGTGGAGGAGCAGCAAACGGTGGCGAAGATCTGGTCCGCCTCGATCGCGGAAGCGGTCGCCAAGGCGGTGCTTGCGCATCAGACCATGGAGCGGGAGCGGAAGCTGCGGGCCGGCCGCGTGACGTCGGAAGCGTCGTTGCAGGAGGCGGAGGCCACGCATCGGGCGGCGTGCCAGCAGCTCCGTACGTTGGGCTTCACCGAACAGCAGATTGATGAGATGGGCTGCAAGCCGGAGGAGCAGGTGCTGATGGAGGTACGCGCCCCGTTCGCCGGCGAAATCGTGGAACGGATGGCCGTCCGCGGCTCGCTGGTGGAGGTAGGCAAGCCGCTCTTCACGGTGGTGGATCACTCGACGGTGTGGGCGATGTTGCAGGTGCCGGAGTCGGCGCTGGAGCGCGTACGGGTGGGGCAGGCTGTGGAACTGCGTGTGGATTCGCTGCCGGGCAGGCTCTTTGCCGGCAAGCTCACGTGGATCAGCCCGGCGGTGGATGAACGCACGCGGATGGCGCGCGCCCGCGCGGAGTTTGCCAACCCGGACCGGCTGCTCAAGGACAAGATGTTTGCCACGGCGCGGATCCTGACGCGTCAGGAAACTGCGGCGCTGCTGGTGCCGCTGGCGGCCGTCCAGCACATGGAAGGCAAGCCGTTCGTGTTTGTGTGGCAGGCCGCGGATTTGTTCGACGCGCGTGCGGTGCAACTGGGCGCGAAGCATAACGGGCGGCTGGAGGTGCTGGCGGGTCTGAAGCCGCAGGAAGCAGTTGCCATCAGCCACGCGTTCGCCCTCAAGTCGGCGATGCTGATGTCCCGCCTCGGCGCGGGCTGTGCGGATGACTAGGCGCCCGCGTTTCACGGAGACACTGTCATGCTGAACTGGATCATTAATTTCTCGCTCAACAACCGCCTGCTGGTCTGCATCTTGACCCTCGGGCTGGTTTTCATCGGCGGGCGGAGCCTGAGCCTCCTGCCGATAGACGCCTTCCCGGATACGACGCCGGTGCAGGTGCAGATCAACACCACCGCGGCGGCGCTGAATCCGCAGGAGACGGAGGCGCAGATCACGCTGCCCGTGGAGCTGGCCATCAGCGGGCTGCCAGGTTTGCAGAACGTGCGCTCGCTGTCCAAGTTCGGGCTCTCGCAGGTGGTCGCCACGTTCACCGACCGCATCAGCATCTACACGGCGCGGCAGCTCATTTCGGAGCGGCTCCAGTCGGTGGAGTTGCCGGAGGGCATGGCACGCCCGCAGCTCGGGCCGATCGCCACCGGCCTGGGCGAGGTGTTCCATTACATCGTGCGTTCCACCGACACGAACCGCACGCCAACGGAACTGCGCGTCCTGCAGGACTGGGTGGTGAAACCGCACCTGCGCAAGGTGCCTGGCGTGGCCGAGGTCAACACGTGGGGCGGCTTCGAGAAGCAATACCACGTGGTGGTGGAAACCGACCGGCTCATCAAATACCGGCTGACTTTCGAGGAACTCGTCGAGGCCTTGCAGGCGAACAACCAGAACGTGGGCGGTGGCCAGATTACGCGCGGCGGCGAGTCGCTGCTGGTCCACGGCATCGGTCTGACCACCAACGTCCAGGAAATCGCCAACATCGTCATCACCAGCCACGATGGCACACCCGTGCGGGTGCGCGACGTGGCCACCGTGAAGGAAGACCACGAGCTGCGGCGCGGCGCCGTGACCGCGGATGGCCGGGGCGAAGCGGTGCTCGGCCTCGGCTTCATGCTGATGGGCGAGAACAGCGCGGTGGTGACGCGCGCGCTCAAGGCGCAACTGGCCGAGGTGCAGAAGTTCCTGCCGCCGGATGTGAAGCTGGAGGTGCTCTATGACCGGACGGAACTGGTGGATAACGTCATCCGCACGGTCGAGCACAACCTGCTGGCCGGCGCGCTGCTGGTCATCGCGATCCTGTTCGCCTTCCTTGGCAACCTGCGCGCCGGCCTGATGGTGGCCCTGGCGATTCCGCTGGCGATGCTCTTCGCGGGCAACTTCATGTTGCAGGCGGGGATCGCCGCCAGCCTGCTGAGCCTCGGCGCGGTGGACTTCGGTCTGATTGTGGATGGCGCCGTGGTGATGATGGAGAACGCCATGCGGCGGCTGGCGCTGCGCCAGCATGAGCTGGGGCGCATCCTCACATCGACGGAACGCGATGAGGTCTTGCGGAGCGCGCCGCTGGAAGTGGCGCGGCCCGTCGCGTTCGGCGTGGGCATCATCATGATGGTCTTCCTGCCGATCCTCACGCTGGAGGGCATTGAGGGGAAAATGTTCAAGCCGATGGCGCTGACGCTGATCTTTGCGCTGCTGGGCTCGCTGCTCGTGGCGCTGACGCTGACCCCGGTGCTGGCCTCGCTCTTCCTGCCGAAGCAGGTGAAGGAAACGGAACCTTGGCTCGTACGGCTGGCCCACCGGCTCTACGCGCCGGCGCTGGGGCTGGCCCTGCGCTTCCGCAAGCTCACGCTGTTCGGTGCGCTGGCGTTGTTTCTCGCCACGGCCTGGCTCGCCTCGCGCATGGGTGGCGAGTTCCTGCCCAAGCTGGGGGAGGGTGCGATCGTGGGCACCACCGTCCGGCTCGCCGGCATCTCGGTGGACGAGGCCGTCGCTCAAAACGATCGCATCGAGCAGGCCCTGCTCGCCGCGTTCCCCGACGAACTCGAGCACATCTGGACGCGGCTCGGTACTGCCGAGGTGGCCACCGATCCGATGGGGGTGGAACTGGCGGACTTCTTCCTCGCCCTCAAGCCGCGCGCGCAGTGGACCAAGGCCCATACGCAGACGGAGCTGACCGAAAAGATGGGCGCCATCCTCAATCAGGTGCCCGGCCTCAAGACCTCCTTCAGCCAGCCCATCGAAATGCGCCTGAACGAAATGATCGCCGGCGTCCGCGGCGATATCGCCATCAAGATCTATGGCGATGATCTTGAAGAACTGCGCCGCCTCGGCGGCGAGGTGCAGAAAGTGTTGGAAGGTGTGCGCGGCGCCAGCGAAGCCTCGGCCGAACAACTGACCGGCCAGACCTTCCTGCAGGTGCGGGTGGACCCGCAGGCCATCGCCCGCTACGGCATTCCCACGCGCAACGTGCTGAATGTGGTCGAGGCTGTCGGCTCGCGGCGCGTGGGCGACGTGCGCGAAGGCCAGCGCCGCTTTCCGCTGGTCGTGCGCCTGCCGGACCGGCAACGCACCGATCCCGATGCGCTCGCCGCCACGCTCATCCCGACCGCAGGCGGTCCTGTGCTGCCCTTGAACCAGGTGGCCAAGATCACCGAGCTCGAAGGGCCCTCCACCATCAACCGCGAGTGGGGCCAGCGTCGGATCACCGTGCAATGCAACGTGCGCGGGCGCGACGTCAAAAGCTTTGTGGCGGAGGGGAAGGCGAAGATTGCGGCGCTGGTGAAAATGCCCGAGGGCTACACGGTCGAGTGGGGCGGCCAGTTCGAGAACATGGAGCGCGCCAATCAGCGCCTGCTGTTCGTGGTCCCGATGGCGCTTGCGCTCATCTTCGTGCTGCTCTACTTCAGCCTCAAGACCCTGCGCGAGGTGCTCATCGTCGCCTCCGGCATCCCGCTCGGCTTGGTGGGCGGCGTTCTGGCGCTCTGGCTGCGCGGCCTGCCCTTCACCGTGAGTTCCGCCATCGGCTTCATCGCCTTGAGCGGCGTCGCCATCCTCAATGGACTGGTGCTGGTGACCTTCATCAAGCAGAGGCTGGTCGAGGGCACGGCCTTGGAACTCGCCATCCGCGAAGGCTGTCTCGTGCGCCTCCGCCCGGTTCTGATGACCGCGCTCGTCGCCGCGGTTGGCTTCATTCCGATGGCCGTCAACGTCGGCGTCGGCGGCGAAGTCCAGCGCCCGTTGGCGACGGTGGTGATCGGTGGCATTTTCACGAATACGTTGCTCACCTTGCTCGTGTTGCCGGCGCTCTATTCGTTGCTTGGGCGAAGCAAGCCGGCGGTGGGTTCGACGGCCAAGCCGGCAACCAGGTGAAAAGTTCGGGAGCGATGCGGCCGGCGCCGAGAGGCCGCTGGACGCGCAGCACGTTCCTCGGCGCCGTGGTGGGCCGCGGCCTGGAAAGCCAGCGCCCGCCCGCCGCCGTCGTGCTCGGCGGCGGCCCGGGGCGCTACGCCGGACGCGTGAGGCCGGCGCCCGCCCTGGCAAGCAGACGGGCGTCCTTCCGAGGAGGGACGCCCGTCTGGATTGGTTAGGAAACCGCCGGCTCAGTGCCGCTTGCCGAAGCTGCGCGAGCCGTGGAACGAGCTGCCGCCCGGCTTGTGACCCCCACCACCGCCATGCGGCCGGTGGCCGCCGCCCTGCTGGGGCCGGCCGCGTCCGCCGCCGCCACCGCCGCGCTGGCCCTTGGGGGGCGGGCG
>CAIWHP010000056.1 GCA_903912445.1 uncultured Lentisphaerota bacterium | reverse complement strand
CGCGGCCCTTCGGGTTTTGGCTGCATCGGATAACGCTTCCTTCTGTCACCCCCCGCCGAAACCCACCCGCAAGACGCCGCCATGTAAGAGCCGCCTTGCAGCCTAGACGGGCGGCGCTTCGAAGCTCGCGCCTTCGCTCCCGTCGTCGGCCGCAGGCGGCCAGAGTCACCCCCTTGCGCCTCGCCCCCCGAGCAAGGGGGGCGGGCGCGCCGCCCATGGCGGCCAAGAGATCACCCTTGCGCGCAGGCCCGATCAAGGGCCGCGCGCGGAGCGGGGCGCACCATGGCGCCGGCCACGGTTCCGCAGATCCTCGCCGCACTCAGCACACCCTTGCTCATCGGGCCGAGCCCTCCGCGGCGACCGTGTAGCAAAGCACTACACCGCCACCGCTCCCGCCTTAGCCCCCCTTGGCTTTCGCAACTCAGCCAGGGGGGCGGCGGCGGACGGGCCGCCCTCGTGCCGTGCTACGCTGCGGGGGCTGGCAGTTTCCACGGTGGAAACTGAAACGCCCCCTCGCTGGGCACGGCACCGCCGGGAGTGCTTCCGTGCTTTGAGGATTCTGCTACACCGGGCCGGCACCGTCGCGCCCCGCGAGATTCCGCCGCCACGCTGGCACCCGCAAGGCGGGGCGCGCTGGCGGCGAGCGTGCGCTCCGCGCACCGTTGCGACTAGCGGCCGGAGCCCGTCCGCGCGTCGCGTCAGAGCATCTCGTCGTCACGTTTCTCGCGGGCAACTACGGGCTTTTTCTTCCCGGCAAACTGCTCGGCCTTGGCGCGCTCCAGATTCAGCGCGAGCAGGCGCTCCAAGAGGGAGTCATCGGATAGGTCGGCGGGCCAGCCGTAGGCGGCGGCCACGGCCGCGTCGAGCTTCTTGTGCGCCAGGTCCAGCCAGGTGGGCCGCTCGTTATAGAGCTTGGTCAGGGTGCGTCCTTTGAGCTTGGCGGCGCAGCCGGCATCCTTGGGCACCAGGCGCGGATAGCGCGCGGTTCCAACCTTGAACAAACCCCGGTCTGTCACTGTCGCCGGGTCGATGTGGCGGTTCCACGGGCCGCCTACCGTGCCAAGAAACTCCATGACTTCCGTGTGGGTCCAGTCCGGCGGGTTCAACCATGTTTCCCTGCGTTCATTCAGTTCCTTTGCGGTGGTGGCAATGGCGGCGGCGTGTTCGGCGCGCGGCTCCGGGAAGGGGAATGTCTCAAAGCAGGTGGATGGCGTGTAGTTGGGCCGTGTCTCTAATCGCGTGCCAAGTCGGAGCGACCAGACTTGATGAATTCTGGACTGTAACACACCCATTTCTGAGTCGGCATCGAAGGCGAAGACGGTTAACTTGTGGTCGGGCAAGGTAGGGTGAGCGAGCCACACGAAAACTTGATGCTTGGCAGTTGTGGCGGTTACAAGAAAGCGGGATAGGGGCGCGATTCGATTTCGCATTTCCGGACGCATCCGTTGTGGCCTCCACCAGTTTTCTTTTAGCCACCTGTCCCGATTGTTGTCACGTAGCGGTTTCACATACGCCAAAACATGGGCGTGCGGGGCTTCGTAAAGGGTAGCCTGTTCCAAGGTCAGGCCGGCATTATCTATGATCCACCGTTGAACGCGGGACTTGAAGAGGTCATCCGTATTCATCACAGGACGGACAACATCGCTATTCGGTTGCCCGTGAGGATTGCCGCCGCCGGTAAGTAAGCGAATGGCTTCCGCTTCCGTAATGTCGAACGGGCCGCCCTTGCAGCTTCCTATAAACGCCTTGTCTGCGTTCTGCGAAAGACAACGCGCTGTCACAATGTCACTTGTCGAAGAAAGACTCGGCGTGATTTGCTGAACTGATTTCCCGTCCAAGAGCATTTCCTTTTCGGTGCCGTCATCGAAGCCTACCATGCTGATGTGAACATTCGCACCGTCAAGAATCCACGGTCTGTCACTTTCGGCAAAGAAAATGCCGCCGGATGCCAAGATGCGCTTCAGAACTTCACGGTTGGCAAGACCACGGATATTCTGCGTCGCAAGTAGTCCGGCGCGCTTGCACTTGCCGGCGGCAATGTGGACACGGGCCATCTCGAACCAGTAGCAGCAGAAATCAGACTGGCCGGGGATGCGGTCGAGATACACCTCGCGCAAGGCGTTGACGTAGGAATCGCCGAGTTCACCGCGCATGACCTTATCGCCAAGGAAGGGCGGATTGCTCACGATGACGCTGCAAACAGGCCAGGCTTTTTCGACGTAGCCTTTTTCGCTTTTGGTTTCCTGGTGCTCGGCGGCGCGCGCTTCCTTCAGATTGGTCGGCTTGCGGTGGAAAACTTCGCGCATAAGTGCGTCAGCGTTCTCAAAGCCGGAGAGCGTTTGCAACACCGGTGTCCGATCCAACGGGAACCCGTTATCAATCCGCCATTGCAACCAGCCAATTTGCGCGGAGACTTGGGCCAGCTCAAAGGCGTAAGGGTTGATCTCGATGGCACGAAGCTGCTGAACATCCACCCCCGGCTCGAACTTCAGGCCGAGCTGGGCGGCGAAGGTGATGACAGTTTTTTCCATATCCAGCAGCATTTGCAGGGAAACATAGAGAAAGTTTCCGCTGCCGCAGGCGGGGTCGAGGACGACCGTCGAGCCGATCTTTTCGAGGAAGCCGGCGAGCTGTTTCTTGACCGCCTGCTTGTGCGCCGCGCTGGCCTTGCCGCGCCCGTCGAGCAGCTTCCTCTTCAGCTCCTTCCACTCGCTCCGCAGCGGGGCCATCAGTACCGGTTCAACCAAGGTCTCGATATCCGTGCGGCTGGTGTAGTGCGCGCCGAGCTGGGCGCGCTGGTCGGGGTCGAGCCCACGCTCAAAGAGCGTGCCGAGGATGCTCGGCTCGATGAACTGCCAGTCCGCCTCCGAGGCCTGCGCCAGGGCGGAAATTTCCTCTTCGGTCAGCTCAAATACCGTCGCTTCCTCGAAAAGATGGCCGTTGAAATGGCGGATTTTATGCACGCCAAAGGAACCGCCTGTGGCCATAACGTTGAACAAGGCGCCCAGGCGTTCGGCGAAGAAATGAGTATCCTCCAAGCCGGCCTTGGTTACTTCCGTAAACATGCCCTTGGGCAACAGGCCGACGTCCTCGGCAAAGAAACAAAAGATGATCCGGTTGAGGAACCGTGCGATCCGCAGGTTTTTCCGCTGCGCCACGTTCTGCTCGCGCCGGGTCTTGGCATCCTGATACTCAACGCTTTCCCTGCCTTGCAGGGACCGCGCGACAGCGGCGATTTCCGCGGCTACTTCCTCGGTCACTTGGGCCGTGGTACGGGTGGGCCGCAGGAACTCAGGGTCCGTGAATAATGAACGCAGGAGCCGCAGATTGTGCGGCTCTTCTAGCTGGGCATTCGTGAACTCATGGGTTTCTTGGACCGTCCCGTTGAAGTTGGTACGGATGATATAGCGGTCGAAGTCGCACACCACAAGCAGGGGCGGGTTTTCGAGCGACTCGCGGTAGCGCAGGAGCTGGCGGTAGGCCGCGTCGAGATTCTTTTTCTTACCCTTATATTCCCAGGCAAAACAGCCCTTTTTCCAGACGTCGGCAAAGCCTCGTTCGGCCTCGTCGGTTTCTGCGGTGCCATCCTCGCCGAAAATAAACAGCTCGGCGTCCTTCATAACCCGTTTTTGGAAGCAAAAAGTCTCACTGCCTGTCGGGTCGGCACTTACCGGCGAGGGCTGGTTCAGGATGGCGCACAGATCGTTGAAGTGCGATTGATAGGCGGAGCTTTCCTTCCCGCTGAAACGTGCCCATTTCTTCTTAAATTCCGCCAGTGTCATAGCGCCCCTCGATCTGGAGCAAGGTAGATAGCGCATTTTCCAAGGATTGGAAAGTGCGCCGTTTGAATTCCTAGGGCGGTCTTGGGAAGCATCGGGAGACAACAGCGTCGCTCTGTGTAAACACTCTCCGCCGCCAAGGCCCCCAGCCGGGCCCCGTGCGCCATCGCCGGAACCCGAGCACTCGCACCCGCGTTTCTCCCGGCGAGGTCTGGACGCTGCCGCCACGCTCGCGCTTTGCCGTGTTCTTTGCCTGTTGCGAACAGGGTTGCGGGGCGGGCCGGATTTACCGTTATTTCCGCGTTGTGAACACGGAAAACCGCGCCCCGTTTTTCACGTTCTTTTCACATAATGACCCAGAACCGCGCCGACCAGCGCAAAAGACCGGCGATCCATTGCGGAGAGAGTGTATCTGTTATGTACCTGTTTCGCGCTCCGTTTTGGTTGTGTCGGGTTGCGCCAGTTTGTGCCGTTTTACGCACTCTGGTAAATGCGTTTCACCTTGATTCTATTGGTTGAAACGCATTTCTGGGAGGTGGTTGCCGGACTAGGATTTGAACCTAGACAAACAGATTCAGAGTCTGTTGTGCTACCGTTACACTATCCGGCAATCGAGCGGCGGTGACTATAGCGGCTCCGCGATTCATGTCAAGGCGTCGGTGTTTTTTTGCTGGTGTTTTTTCGCACTGGATTTTCTCTGCGATTGACAGGGCTGGGGACGTTGCCTATTTTCGCATCCAGATGCTTTGCGAGGGATTGACTATGACGAACCAACCGGCGGGGCGGAAGATTTCGCGGCGCGATTTTCTGGGCACGGCCGCGGCCGTCGCGGCGTTCAGCATCGTGCCACGGCACGTGCTGGGCGGGCCGCGCCACATCGCACCGAGCGAGAAGCTGAACATCGCCGGCATTGGCGTGGGCGGACAG
This sequence comes from uncultured Lentisphaerota bacterium, assembly GCA_903912445.1. GTDB lineage: Bacteria > Verrucomicrobiota > Kiritimatiellia > CAIQIC01 > CAIQIC01 > DP16D-bin41. The sequence continues at coordinate 10,177 of CAIWHP010000056.1, read as the reverse complement.
GGCGGCCGTGACCTGAACCAAGCCGGCGACGAGAACGTGGTGGCCCTCTGCGATGTTGACCTGAACAATATCGGGCTCATGACGCGTCGGTTTCCCAAGGCCAAAATTTATCAGGATTTCCGGGAACTGCTGGAGCAGCAGCAGGACCTGGATGCGGTGATCATCGGCACGCCGGACCACACTCACGCCATCATCGCGATGGCGGCCATGCAGGCGGGCAAACATGTGTACTGCGAGAAGCCGCTGTGCCACGACGTGTTCGAGGCCCGCGCGCTGGCGAAGGCGGCGCGCGAAACCAAGGTGGTCACCCAGATGGGCATCCAGGGGCATTCGATGGATGCGGCGCGCTCGATGGTCGAGTGGATCACGGATGGCGCCATCGGCGAAGTGCGCGAGGTCGATGCCTGGTGCAGCCTCTCCTATTATCCGTGGGGCCACGCCTACTGGAGCTCGAAACTTTCCGCGCGGCCGCAGGAGACGCCGCCGGTGCCGGACAAATTGAACTGGGATCTCTGGCTCGGCCCAGCACCGCTGCGCCCCTATCACCCGACCTATCATCCGGGCGCATGGCGCGCGTGGTGGGATTTCGGCAACGGTATGATGGGCGACCGCGGCGCGCACACGCTCGACCCGGTGGTGTGGGCGCTCAAGCTCGGCATGCCGACGAGCATCGAGGCCACCTCGTGCGGCCTGACCAAGGAAGTCCACCCACTCTCCGCCATCGTCACCTTCCAGTTCCCTGCGCGCGGCAAGTTGCCGCCGGTCAAGCTGACCTGGTACGAAGGCACACGCCCGCCCTGCCCCGAGGAACTCGCCGACGGCAAGCAGCTCGGCTTCCCGGAAGGCGGCGCGCTGCTTAAGGGGTCCAAAGGCAAGCTGGTCTGCGGCGTCTACGGCGACAGCCCGCGCCTGCTGCCGGATAGCGCGATGCAGGCCTACAAGCGGCCCGAGAAGACCATTCCGCGCATCAAGGGCCACGTCCAGAACTGGGTGCGCGCATGCAAGGGCACCGAGCCGGCCAGCGCGCCGTTCGCCTACGCGGCGCCGCTGACGGAGATCTGCCTGCTGGGCAACATCGCCAAGCGCATGGATGCGCGCATCGAGTGGGATGCCGAAAATATGAAGGTGACCAATCTGCCCGAGGCCAACCGCCACGTCCGCACCGAGTACCGCCCGGGCTGGAGTCTCGGCGTATGAACAGCCGCGAGCGCGTCTGGGCCCTCCTTGAGGGCCGGCCGGTGGACCACCTGCCGAACATGCCCATCACCATGATGTACGCCGCCGACCGCATCGGCCGCAGCTACCATGAGTACGCCAGCGATCACCGCGTGCTCGTCGAAGGCCAGTTGCGCATCGCGGAGGAATTCGGCTTCGACCAGGTTTCGTGCATCTCCGACCCCGCGCGCGAAGCCGCCGACTGCGGCGCGGCGGTGCAGTACTTCCCCGACCAGCCGCCGGCGATCATCGAGGAACAGGCCCTGCTCACCGACCCCGCCCGGCTCGACACCCTGCAGCTGCCGGACCCGCTCGGCGGCGGACGCATGACCGACCGCGTCCGGGCCGCGGAGCTGTTCAAACAGAAGGCCGGCGGGCAGCTGGTGATCGAGGGCTGGATCGAAGGCCCCTGCGCCATGGCCGCCGACCTGCGCGGCATCAACAACCTGATGCTGGATTTCTACGACAACCCCGACTTCGTCCGGCGGCTGTTCGCCTTCGTCGTCGAGATGGAGGTCGCGTTCGCCAAGGCCCAGGTCGCGGCGGGCGTCGACCTGATGGGCATCGGCGACGCCGCGGCCTCGCTGATCGGCCCGGAGATCTATCGCGAGTTCGTCTGGCCGTTCGAGCGCGACCTGCTGACCCGCGTCCACGCGCTCGGCGTGCGGTCGCGCCTGCACATCTGCGGCAACACCCGCGCGATCATGGCCGACATCGGCCGGCTGGGCTGCCATATCTATGACGTGGACTTCCTCGTCCCGATGGAGCACGCGCGGCAGGAGGCTGGCGCGGCGCAGGTGCTGCTCGGCAACCTCGACCCGGTCCGGGTCATCCGCAACGGCACGCCGGACCTGATCCGCGCCGAGCTGGCCGAGTGCCGCCGCGCCGCGGGCACGCGCTACATCGTCGGGGCCGGCTGCGAGATCCCGCGCGGCACGCCGCCAGCCAACCTGCACGTCCTGCGCGAGTTTGCCCAGGCCTGCCGCACGACCTGAAAGCCCGCGCGGCGGCCGCCCCGCGGCCACCGCGGCCAAAATACCCGGTTGACAGACGGCCATAACACGGTATAGTCCGCCCTCTTTACCACGCAGGAGATGCCGCTCATGATGAATCTGATGGACAAAGCGCAGGAACGGATGCCGAACACGCCACTTTTGGTGAACGTGATCGCACGCCGCGTGCGCCAGTTGAACGCCGGCCAGCGTCCGATGGTCAAGCCGGAGAACCAGTTCACGTCCAACTTCGAATTGGCCCTGCGCGAACTCGCGGAAGGCAAACTCGCCGCCGAAACCGCCGTCTCCTCGGCGACCCACCAGCAGCCTTCCGCCGCGGAAAGCCTGTTGTCGCTCTAAGCACTCCGTAGTGCGGCCATGACCGCCACCTCGTCAGCTGCGCCGGCGGGCATCAAGGTCATCGCCCAGAACCGCAAGGCGCACTTCGACTATCACGTCCTCGAGAAAATCGAGGCGGGCTTGGCCCTGCACGGGCCCGAGGTCAAAAGCATCCGCGCCGGCACCGTCAGCCTCGGCGAGAGCTTCGCCGACGTGGAAGACGGCCAGGTGATCCTGCACGATTTCCACATCAACCCCTACCCTTGCGCGCGCCTGGAAGTGTGCGATCCCGTCCGCCCGAAGGTCGCGCTGCTGCACCGCAGCCAGATCAAGCGGCTCGCCGCCCAGATCGCCCAGCAGGGCCACACGCTGATCCCGCTGCGCCTCTACCTCAAGAACGGCCTCGTCAAGGTCGAACTCGCCATCTGCTCCGGCAAGCAGGCCGGTGACAAGCGCGAGAGCCTCCGCCGCAAGACCGCCGACCGCGAAACCGCCCGCGCCATCTCCGACCGCACCCGTCGCTGACCAGAGCGCAGGGCGCAATGGCATCGACAAGCCCGCCCTGCCCCACCCGGTTGTATGCCACGCCAGCACCACGCCCTTTGCGGAAGCGTTGTCGCGCCACTGCTGACTGGCTATGCTGCGAACTCAAGGCACCGCTCCCGGACACGACGCGCACAGACGCTTCCTGTATTCACATGAAGGCAGACAACCATGCACTTGGCCGCTACGGAGCGCTGCTGTAGCGGCGGCCTGTGGCCGCCGTCCGTGATTCTACGCCAGTGGGGCAGACTGCCGGCAGGCATGTCGAACGGTGTTTTTGCCCGAGGCAAGCCGCGCGCCAGTTCATCCGCTTCGCCCCTGGTCAGGCACAGCCCCAGCCTTGGCAGGCGTGGGATTACGCGGAAGCCGCCGCGGCGGGTGCGGGCTGCAGATAGTCGAGGGCAAGCGCGAGGGTGGCCTTGAGGTCCTTGCGCGCCACGATCATGTCCAGCAAGCCGTGCTTGAGCAGGAATTCCGCGCGCTGGAAGCCTTCGGGCAGTTCCTGTTGCGTGGTTTCCTTGATGACGCGCGGACCGGCAAAGCCGATCAGCGCGCCGGGTTCGGCGATGATGACGTCGCCGAGCGTGGCATAGCTGGCCATGACGCCGGCGGTTGTGGGATGCGTGAGGACGGTGATGTAGGGCAGCTTGGCCTCGGCATGGCGGGCGAGCGCCGCGCTGGTCTTGGCCATCTGCATCAGGCTGAACAGGCCCTCGTACATGCGCGCGCCGCCGGAGGCGCAGGAGATGATCACGGGCAGCTTTTCGGCGGTGCCGTGCTCGATCAGGCGTGTGACCTTCTCGCCGACGACCGCGCCCATGCTGGCGCCGAGGAATTCGAAATCCATCACGCCGAGCGCGGCGGGCCGGCCGTTGAGGTGGATGCGGCCGCAGGTGATCGCGTCGTCGCAGCCGGTCTTGGCCTGGTTTTCCTTGATCTTGGCGACGTAGGAGCTGACCCCGGTGAAACCGAGGGTGTCCACGCTGACCAGGCCGACATCCCACTCGACAAAGCTGTTCTCGTCGGCCAGCAGCGCGATGCGCGCGGCGCGGGGGAGCATGAAGTGGTGCCCGCATTTCGGGCAGACGTTCAAGGCAGCCTCCAGCTCCTGCTTGAAGAGCATCTCGTCGCAGCCCGGACACTTGATCCAGAGACCGTCGGGCATATCGCGTTTGCGAACCTTGACGGTCGTCAGCTTTTTCTTGCCGAAAAGTGCCATGATAAATTCCGTTCTATCACTCGGCCGCGTCTCACGGTCAGCACACGGACGAGCGCACCGCAAACCCTTGCAAACACTGGCGAAAGCCGCGCATTTCCCGACCCACCTTGCGCGAACCTTTGCACCCTAAAACCGCAAGCGGGGGGAACTCTAGCCAGCACCACACCGCCTGTCAATCCCGCCCTTGGCCTGCTGGCGGTCAATCGAACTTATCGACGGCCGCCCACTGCTGTTGTTCGGTTTCCGCTTCCTGTTGGGCGCGCAGCAGCGGCGGCACGGATCTGTCGGGCTTCAGCCGCGCGCCACCGTCAACACACAAACCTTCGCCGCGCCGGCCTCCTTCAAGATCCGCGCGCATTCGCTCACGGTCGCACCGGTCGTCATCACATCGTCCAGCAGCAACACCGATAGCCCTTCGACGGCGGCGCGGCGGCGGACGGCGAAAGCGCCATGCACGTTGGCGACGCGCTCGCGGGCGGTCAAATGCGTTTGCGTACCGGTCTGGCGATGGCGGACGAGCGCCCGTTTGAGGAACGGCTTGCCGAGTTTCTGCGCGAGGCCATGCGCGAGCAGGGCCGACTGGTTGTAGCCACGCTCGCGCTGCCGGACGCGGTGCAGGGGTACGCAACAGAGGGCGTCGAGTTGGCCGAACTCCGGCGCGGTCTCCAGCCCGGCCACCAGCAAGCGCACCATGTCGGGCGTCAGGTGGTGCGCGGCGTGGTATTTGAAGTCTTGGATCATGCGCGGGACCGGGCCGCGGTAGCGGACCACCGAGCGCGCATAGTCGAACGCCGGGTTCAGTTCATCGCACCAGTGGCACGTGAAGGCCTCGTCCACGCGCCCCTCGACCGGATCGCCGCAGTGCAGGCAGTAGGGCTGGCGGACGAACGGCAGCTGCGCCTGGCAGTCCCAGCACAAGTGGCCCGTGGCATCGCCGACGCGGCCGCCGCAGCCGGCGCAGACGCGCGGAAACAGCAGATCGAGCAGATCTCCCCAGTTCATGGCGCGTTGTTTTTCCAGACCTTGGAAAGGTCCGGTCCTCCTTTTTCCAAGGCTTGGAAAAAGACGGGCTTGCGGTTTCCAACCCTTGGAAGATGGAAACCAGCCTAGCGCTGAGCACTCACGGCGGCAATGCGAAATTTCCGAACCAGCACAGCCGAGCCCGCTGAAGGGGCGCAGCCCGCCTGCCCACGACAGGGGCTGACAACGAAAAGGGGCGCAGCTTGGCTGCGCCCCTTCAGGCCTGCGGACAGGTTTACGCCTTAAGCCGTCGGCGTCTTGGGCGGAGGAACGTCCTGCGGTTGCACGGCCGGCGGCTGCGCGGCCGGCGGATGTGCGCTATGCGAGTGTGCGCCATGGTGGAGGGCGCTCTCGCGCGTCGGGGGCTTGCGTAGGGCATCCTCGGGATGGATGTAGGTCAGGGGACGACCGATGTATTCCTCGATCGCGGGCAACATGAACCCGGATTCCTCGTCGGCGAAGGTGATCGCCTCGCCGCTGACGCCGGCACGGCCGGTGCGGCCGATACGGTGGACGAAATCCTCCGGATGCTCCGGGATGTCATAGTTGACCACGTGGCTGATGCCGGCGACGTGAATGCCGCGGCCGGCCACGTCGGTGGCGACCACGACCTTCAGCTTGCCTTCGCGGAACTCTTCCAGGATGCGCACGCGCTTTTCCTGGGCCACATCGCCGGACAGCTGGGCGCAGCGGATGCCGGAGCGCGTGAGGCGCTCGTACAGCCGGTTGGTCGAGTCGCGGCGGTTGCGGAAGATCAGCACGCGCTCGGCCTGCGGCGATTGCAGCAGGTGCATCAGGATGTTGATCTTTTCCCGGCGCGTGACGACGTAGATCTTCTGCTCCACCGTGTCCACGGCGCGGTGCTCCGGCTCGATGTCGATCTTGACGAAATCGCGCATCCACTGGCTGGCCAGGCGCATGACGTCCTTGCTCAGGGTGGCGCTGAAGAGCAGCGTCTGCCGCCGGTCGCGGGGCGGCGTCTGGTGGATGATGCGGCGGACGTCGGGGATGAAGCCCATGTCCAGCATCCGGTCGGCCTCGTCGAGCACCAACACCTCGACCTGCGAAAGGTCCACGACGTGGCTGCGGAGGAAGTCAATCAGCCGGCCGGGCGTCGCGGCCACCAGGTCCACGGTCTGGTCGTAGATCTGGCGCTTCTGTTTCTCGTGGTCCATGCCGCCGAAGACGGCGACGCTCTTGAACCCGGCGTGGGCGCCGAGCAGGACCGCATCCTTATGAATCTGCATCACCAGCTCGCGCGTCGGCGCAAGCACCAGCGCGCGGGGCGTGCCGGGCTTGCGCACGGGCAGCGGGTTTTTGAGCGCGTGCTGCATGATCGTCAGGAGGAAGGCCGCGGTCTTGCCGGTGCCGGTCTGCGCCTGCCCGGCGGCGTCCTTGCCGGCGAGCGTATGCGGCAGGATTTCCGCCTGGATCGGGGTGCAAAACCGGAAATTCTGCTCGGCGATCGACTGCATGAGCGCGGGCACCAGGTCGAAATCCACAAAGCGCTTCTTGCCCTCCTCGGGCTCCACCTGGAAACTCGCGGGATCCCACGGGGCGGCCGGCGCCTTGGGCGCGGGTGCCGGCTGCGGGGTCGGCCGGGAGGTGCCCTCCTGCTGGTAGGGCGGCGGATTGCCGCGGGTCGGCGGCGGGCCGCGGCGGTCGTCGTGCGGGCCATCCCGGCGCGGGCCACGCGGCGGTCGGCCACCACCGCGCGGGCGGTCGTCACGGGGACGGTCATCGCGCGGGCGGTCGTCGCGCGGGCGCGACGGCTGGGCGGCTTGCCCGGGCTGCGCCGGAGCGCGCGGCGGCAGCCGGTTGCGCAGGTCCGTCGCCGCCAGCTTGCCTTCGGCTTTGGTTTCGGGCTTGGCTTCGGGTTTGGCCGCGGGCTTGGCCCCGGGTTCCAGCCCCGGCTGCCACTCGTCGCCCTTGGCCCGCGCACGTGGCACGGGGGGCGAGATGGTCACGGGTTTGACAGCTTCGTCTTTTTTCGCCGGCGTCTGGCCCAAGAAGCTTTTGACGCCGCGCATAATTTTCGCAATGTGTTTTCTCATAACTCCAAACAAAACGTCCCGAAGACCCTGCGGCCTTCGGGACGCCCTAATTTACTTACGCACTACTTTCACCACTGACGGCCCGACACGCCCTTGGTGCCCTTGAGGATCGCCTTGGCCGACTCGGTGGGCCGCAACGCGCGCACCGCAGCGCCCGCGCGCCACATCTCGCTGTCGCGCAGCTCGGCGAGTTCTTTACCCAGCAGCTGCTGGTAATCCTTGCCGCCGCACGTCTTGATGACGCGCTCGGCTTCCGCGCCGCTGGCGACGCGCGCATACAATTGCTTGAAGACCGGCAGGACGGCCTTCTTGAACCGCGGGCGCCAGTCGAGCGCACCGCGCTGCGCCGTGGCGGAGCAGTTCGAGTACATCCAGTCCATGCCCTTTTCGTCCACGAGGCGGATCAGGCTCTGCGTCAACTCCTCGACCGTCTCGTTGAACGCCTCGCTCGGCGAGTGGCCGTGCGCGCGGAGCACCTGATACTGCGCATCCATCATGCCGGCCAGCGCGCCCATCAGCACGCCGCGTTCGCCGGTCAGGTCGCTGTTGGTCTCGTGCGGGAAGGTCGTCGGGAAGAGGTAGCCGGAGCCGATGCCGATGCCGACGGCGAGGCAGCGTTCCTCGGCGTGGCCGGTCGCGTCCTGCCCGATCGCATAGCTCGAGTTGATGCCCGCGCCGCTCAGGAAGTTGCGGCGGACGTTCAGGCCCGAACCCTTCGGCGCCACCATGATCACGTCCACGAAGTCCGGCGGCACGACGCCCGTCTTCTTGCTGTAGGTGATCGAGAAGCCGTGCGAGAAATACAGCGCATCGCCTTCCTTGAGGTTCTTCTTGATCAGCGGCCAGACGGCGCGCTGCGCGGCGTCGGAGACGAGCAGCTGGATGATCGTGCCCTTCTGCACGGCGGCCTCGATGTCGAAGAGATCCTTGCCGGGCTTCCAGCCGTCGGCGCACGCGCGATCCCAGTCGCGCTTGAATTCCGGCGCCTGGCCGATGATGACCTTGAAGCCGTTGTCCTTGAGGTTGAGCGCCTGCGCCGGGCCCTGCACGCCGTACCCGATGATCGCGATGGTTTCCTTCTTGAGGACCTTGCGCGCCTTGGCGAGCGGGAATTCCTTGCGCGTCACCACGCGCTCTTCGACGCCGCCGAAGTTGATGATAGCCATGTTTTTTTCTCCTGTTCTCGCGCCCCGTCCACCGAAGCGCGGCGGATATTTACCCGCGAATGGCCCCGGCGTCAAACCTTTCCAAGCCTTGGAAAATAATTCCCGCGCTTTTCCAAGCCTTGGAAAAGCGCGCCGCGCGGCGCCCGCGGGGGCACGGCGCCGCAGAACCGGCCGGCGGAAACGGGTGTGCGCGGGGGCTCCCTCGCACCCGCACTCCGGCACGCCGTCGCCCCGCTTTTGCGCCGGCGGCTGCGGCTGTCGGCTTGACTTCGGGCCGCAAACCGCTATCTTCCCGCCTGTTGTTTCAGCCCCACCAAGGCTGCCAGTGCCGCGATCGTCGCGGTCCCTTCTTTTCCACGCGTCCGGCGGGCAGAGATGAATTAAGCCGGACGGAGTAATCCAAATGCAGAGCAAGCACCATACCCCGGTGCATGGGCATTCCATGCACCCGACCGCGCACGCCCACCCGGCGCCCGCGCAGGTCCCGCATCCCCAGCACCCCCACCCCGTGGCCGCCGCGCACCCGCCGCACCACCCTGTGGCCCAGCCGCCGCCGTTGCCGGATCCGGCCTCGATCCACGGCCTGCTGGAGAAGCCGCCCTACGTCCATCCGATCTTTGCCACGCTGCTGCCGCAGCTCCAGCGCGCGGTGGCCGAGGAAGGCTATGTGACGCCGACGCCGATCCAGGTGCAGTCCATCCCGCACCTGCTCGCGGGCCGCGACCTGCTCGGCTGCGCACAGACAGGCACCGGCAAGACCGCCGCGTTCGTCCTGCCCATCCTGCAATACCTGACGCAGAACCGGAAGGTCTCCGCCCGGGGCCGCACCCGCGTGCTGGTCCTCGCCCCGACCCGCGAGCTCGCGGCGCAGATCGGCGACAGCATCCGCGCCTACGGGCGGCACCTGCACGCCTCGCATACGGTGATCTTCGGCGGCGTCGGCCAGCGGCCCCAGGAAGTGGCCCTGGCGCGCGGCCTGGACATCGTGGTGGCCACGCCCGGCCGCCTGCTCGACCTGATGCAGCAGGGCTTCGCCATCCTCGACGCCGTCGAGATCTTCGTGCTCGACGAGGCCGACCGGATGCTGGACATGGGTTTCATCCGCGACATCCGCAAGATCATCGCCAAGCTGCCGGCCAAACGGCAGTCGCTCTTCTTCTCGGCCACCTTGCAGCCGGAAGTGATCTCGCTCGCCCGGACGCTCGTGCATGACCCGGTGCATGTCACCATCACCCCCGAGCAGCCGACGGTCGAGAAGATCGCGCAGAAGGTCCTGTTTGTGGACCGTGCGCACAAGGAAACGCTGCTCGTGGACCTGCTGAAGGCGAGCGGCATGGACCGCGTCATTGTCTTCACGCAGCAGAAGCACGCCGCCAACAAGGTCTGCGAGCGGCTCAACAAGGCCGGCATCACCGCCGCGGCGATCCATGGCAACAAGAGCCAGAGCGCGCGCACCGCGGCGCTCGCCGGCTTCAAGACCGGCCGCGTCCGCGTCCTCGTGGCCACCGACATCGCCGCCCGCGGCATTGATGTCGACGGCATCACCCACGTCGTCAACTACCACATGCCCGTCGAACCGGAGACCTACGTCCACCGCATCGGCCGCACCGCGCGCGCCGGCGCCGAGGG
>CAIWHP010000055.1 GCA_903912445.1 uncultured Lentisphaerota bacterium | reverse complement strand
ATGCCGCGACGCCGTTCAGCCTAGCAGGCGCAACCAACGCGCGGGATGTCAATTCTTGACCAAAACATGCCAAATCTTGACCGGCCTGCGCGGCAGCTTTCCCCTGCCTGGGAAGTCTTGTTCTTCAACGCAGGACGCGGAGGGTGCAGGCAAAGGCGTATGCGCCTTTGGCGGGCAGGCGATACTCCTCGTGCACCGGCAGACCCCAGCTGGTATCGCCGCCGACGCCCATCTGCCAGCCATCGAGATGCACGGTGATAAAGTCGCGCCGCGGCAATTCGTGGTCATGCGCCGCAGCAGCCAGATCCGCGGCGGAATAGGGCCAAGCGCTGACGCCGAAGGGCCGCCCTTCGGCCTGGATGCGCACGCCGCGGCCGGACGGCTCGGTGAATTCGACCCAGCGCACATCCGTCCGGTTCGCGTTCTCCTGAGGACGCACGTAGGGCGTGATCCACTCGCCGATGGTGCTGCGGTACATGCCGACCGCGGCGCCGCTCTTCCGGTCCCAGTAATTTTCGTGTGGTCCGCGACCGAACCAGCACACGCGCTCCAGGCCGCCCGGCAGCGCACACTGCAGGCCGATGCGCGGCAGCTCCGGCGCCTTGCCGTCGGGATGGAGGGTCACCGTCACGCGCACGCTGCCGTCGCTACGGGTGTCATACGCCATGCGCGCCGTCGTCGCGCCGACCGGCAGCTTCCACACGGCTTCGAGCCGCGCGCCGGTGCCCGCCAGCGACTGCAACTCCGCCTTGGCGCCGGCCTCTTGCCATGCGCCCATTTTCTTCGGCACTTTCCAGCCGTTGTCGTTGTCGGTCGGCACGCGCCAGAAATTCAGGCCCAGCGGCGCGACGAGCTGTTCGCGTCCGTCCGCTTGCCACGACGCAAGTTGCCCGGTGCGTCCATTCACGCGCACCACGCTGTCGCCGCCCGTCGCGACCCAGTCGGCGCCCTCGCGCCGCCATGCCGCTCCCTCCTGCGCCGCCGGCGGTGCCACGGGTGCGGGCACCGCGAGCTGCTCCCAGGCGACGACCTGACCGGCCTCGGCCCACGACGTGCGCGCCGGCAGACGGAAGCGCAGCGTGAGAAAATATTCCTTGCCCGCCTGCCACGTCGGCGCGCCCCACGGCAGCTGCACCACGCGCTCCGCGCCCGGAGCGATGTCGAGCCGCTCCAGCCGGCCGCCGCCGGCTGCAACGCCATCGGCTTCGAGCGTCCACTCCGCCGCGAACGCCGCAAGACTGGTGAACGCGTACTCGTTGCGGATGCGGACGCGGCCCTGCGCGAGATCCTCGGCGCGCACCTGGATGTATTGGTGCACCTTCTGCGCCTCCCAGTAGTGCGGACGCGGCAAGCGCTCGGCGTTGACGAGCCCCTTGCAGCAGAACACGCCGTCGTTCGGCTGGTCGCCGAAGTCGCCGCCATAGGCAAAATGCTTCTTCCCGTCGGGCCACATTTTGTACGGCGTCTGGTCCACCCACTCCCAGATGAAGCCGCCGATGAGCAGCGGGTATTTCTCGACCACGTCCCAGTAGTCCTGAAAATTGCCGAGGCTGTTGCCCATCGCATGGGCATATTCGTTCAGCAAGAATGGTTTGCCCGACGGATAAGGCCCGTGCTGTTCCGCATTGGAGCTCTCGCCGTGTTCGCCCTTGCGCTTCGCCTGGCCGGCGACGTGCTGCAGCAGCCACGCGGTCGTCGGATAGGTCTGGCTGTCCATGTCGGCCGCGCGATTCATGTCGGCATATTGGATCGGCCGCAGGTGCGGATCGGCGGCGCGGACCGCCGCGCGCATCGCGAGGAACGCACTCCCGTAGCCGGCCTCGTTGCCCAGCGACCACAGCACCACGCAAGGATGATTGCGGTCGCGGATCACCATGCGGCGCGCGCGGTCCACCACTGCCGGCTGCCACTCCGGGAGGTCACCCGGCAACACTTTTTTGTGATAGCTCAGCCCGTGACTCTCCACATTCGCCTCGTCGAGCACGAACAGGCCGAGGCGGTTGCACAGCTCGTACCAGCGCGGGTCGTTCGGATAGTGTGACGTGCGGACGCAGTTGATGTTCGCCTGCTTCATCAGCCGGACGTCCTGCTCCATCCGCGCGCGCGACAGCGTCCAGCCCGTCGCCGGGTCGAACTCGTGGCGGTTGACGCCCTTGATCTTCAGCGCGCGGCCGTTGACCGTGAATTGCTGGTCGCGCAATTCCACCCGGCAGAAGCCAAGGTCCGCATGTCGCGCCTCGATGACCCTGCCGCCCTCGAGCAGTTCCACCACCGCGCTATAAAGCTTGGGCGACTCCGCGCTCCACAGCCGCGGCTGCGGTACCGGCACAGTCGCCGTCACACGTGCTTCGCCGCAGCCCGGCGCGACGCTCCCTACCGGCTCTTCGAGCATGGCCTTCCCATCCAGCGACAGCCGCACGCTCATGTTACCCGCCGGCGCCGCCGTGGCATTGCGCAACGTATAGCGCAACTGCACCGCGCCGGCCTGGCAGGCCGCGTCGAGATCGGCCTGGACGAAGAAGTCCCATACCGTCACCGGCGGCGTGCAGTACACAAACACATCGCGAAAGATCCCGGCGAGCCGCCACATGTCCTGGTCTTCGAGATAGGAGCCATCGGAATATTTATAGACCTCGACCGTGAGCTGGTTGCGGCCCGCATGTGCCAGCGCGGTCACGTCGAACTCCGCCGGCAGCCGCGAGTCCTCGCTGTAGCCGACCGGCTGCCCGTTCACCCAGACGTACATCGCCGAGCTGACGCCCGCGAAATGCAGCAGCACGCGCCGGCCCTGCCAGTCCGCCGGCACCTCGAAGTCCGTGCGATAGTTGCCGACCGGATTGCGCTGGCGGAACGATGTGAAATCCTGCGGCGGCTCGCCCATCACACGCGGCGGATCGGCCTTGAAGGGATACTTGGAATTGGAATAGAGCGGCACGCCGTAGCCCTGAAATTCCCAGCACGAGGGCACCGGGATTTTCGCGCTGTAGTTGGTCGAGCGCTGCGCCGGTTCCGGCGCCCAGTGGAAATCCCAGAGGCCGTTGAGGCTGCGCACCCACGCCGCTTTTTCGTAGGTCGCCGCACGCGCCGCCGCCGCATCCGGGCACGGCCACGCCGCGCAACGCGCCGGGAGCTTGTTCCGCGCAAAGACCAGCGGATTCTCCCAGTCCGGCGCCGCCGCCTCATCGGCGCGCGCCGCCAGGGCACACGCCGCCGCCAACAGCACTCCGCAAAAGCTTTTCTTCATCGTGCAGCGCTCCGTTTTCCAAAGCGTGGAAACGCAAGCTAGCATGTTTCCCAAACCTTGGAAAAGCCCGCGCTGACTTTTCCCAAGTTTGGAAAACGCAGACCCCATGGAGTGCGGGAGCTTGCTCCGCCGTGAGCAATGAACTGCCTCATTCCGCAGAAGGCGCGGTAGCAAGCTACCGCGTCAAAGGCGCAAGCAAGCTTGCGCACTCCAAGACTTTTCGCCCCAACTTCGGTGTTCGCTACTTGCCCCGGCGTAGCGCTTTGGCGAAGCCGGGTTCGATGTTCACACCGCCAGATCACTCCGGCCGGTAGAACTGCAACTCGGCGACGCCGGGCGAGCCTTTGTCGCAGGTCATCGTGAGGCGGAATTTCTGCGCGGTGACGGGCGCTATGTTCTTCTTGATGCCGTGGCCATCGGTCTTGCCCGCGGCCACCTTGCGCCAGGCGGTGCCATCGGCGGCTTCGAGCGTGTATTGCTGGTGCAGGCGCGGCCAGACATCGGGCTCGTCGAGGCCGAAGCCGGCGATCGCGGTCGGCTGGCCGAGGTCAAGTTCGAGCCACGCGGACTTCATATCGGTCGGTGCGCGCCAGCGTTTGCCCGCGGTGCCGTCGAGCGCATTCGCCGCCTCGTTGCCTTTCAGCGCGGCGGAGGCCGTCGCCTTCGCGCCCACGGTCGGCAGCGGCAACGTCACGGGCTCGCCCTCGAGTTCCAGCACGACGACGGAGTCCACGGCGTCCGGCGCGGCGGCCGGCACGGCGATGACGAGCCGCTGGCCCTCGCGCGTGACGGCGAGCGGTTTCTCCGGCGCGACGAGCAGCGCCGCCGACTTCGCGTTGTTTTGCAGCGGCACCTTCAGCTTGCCATCCGCGGGCCAGTCGAAGACGTGCAGATAGAGCTTGCTGCCCTTGCGCGTCGCAGTGCCCCACGAGAGCTGCACGAACGGGCCGGCGCTGGTGCCGTAGATCGCGTCGCCGTTGACGCGCAGCCAGCGGCCCATATCGCGCAGACGCTCGACGCACGCGGGCGGGAACTCGCCCTCCGCCGTCGGGCCGATGTTGAGCAGGAAGTTGCCGCCTTTCGCGCAGATGTCGGCGAGCTTGTGGATGAGATCGGCGGACGATTTCCAGTCCGTATCGCAGGCGTTGTAGCCCCAGTGGCCGTTCAGCGTCATGCAGGTTTCCCAGTCGCCCTTGATGCCGGTGACGGGCACGAACTGCTCCGGCGTCGCGGTATCGCCGCCGAAGCTGCCGCCGAGCCGGTTGTTGGTGATGAGCCCGGGCCGCAGCGCGAGCAACCTGGCGAACGGCGCGGTGCGCGCGGCGTTCATCCACGTCGGCGTGTCCCACCAGAGGATGTCGAGCGGATAGCGCGTGAGCAGTTCCTGCACCTGCGGCACGGCGACCTGTGTGAGGTAGGCATCGAAGCTGCCCTTGTGCGCCTCGTCCCACCCTTCGCCCTCGTTGAACCGCGCCTTCGCGCCGCCGGGGTTGTTCCAGTCCTGCGCCTGGGAATAGTAGAAGCCGATCTTCAGCCCCGCGCCATGCGCGGCGCTGACGAGCGGGCCGAGGAGGTCCTTCTTGTAGGGTGTCGCGTCGGCCACGTTCCACTTGCTGGCGGCGGAGGGGAAGAGCGCGAACCCGTCGTGATGCTTGCTGGTGATGACGATGTAGCGCATCCCGGCATCCTTTGCGATCTGCGCCCAGAGCGCGGGATCGTATTTCACCGGATTGAACTGCGCGGCGAACTCCTTGTATTTCGCGACCGGAATCTTGGCGCTGTGCATGATCCACTCGCCGTAGCTCGTATTGTCGCCATATTTCCCCGCGGGCACGGCATAGACGCCCCAGTGGAGGAACAGGCCGAACTTGGCCTCGCGCCACCACGCCATGCGCGCGTCGCGCTGCGCCGGCGTCTCCTTGACCGTGGCTTGTTCCGCTCCCGTCTCGACCGTCACGCCCTCGGCGGGCGCGTCCTTGGCAGCGGCAGGTTTCGCCGGGGCCGCAACCCAGCAGCCGGCGACGGCCAGCGTGAGGGCGAGGGCTTGATGTAGACGTGTCATGATCTGCTCCTTCTGGTTAATTCAACGACCGCTTGAAACCCACGGCGTGGCGGAACGGCCCACCCTATGCGGCCAAACTGTTCATCAGTTCATCAGTTTTTTCAAACCTTGGGAAACTGCTCCGCCCAGCTTCCCAGGCTGGGCCAGCCCAACGCCCGCGTGCCCGCCCCGGGTCCAATCGCCAAGCGCAGTTGAGCGCGCAGAATGCCGTGCGACCCGCCGCAGGTCAAGGCGCCACACGCGGCGAGGTGTTCTCCGCCGCGCGACGCGCCTCCACACCGGAGGCTTTCACGCGGCCGATGACATGGGCCGGCACCACCGCGCCCACCGTGAACCAAAAGCTGTAGGGCGTGAACTGCCCAATGCCGCCGCCGATGTAGGTGGCGTACGCCGGATACAAGATCTTGTAGGCCGCCTGTTCCTCCTCCGCCGTACCCTCCCGGCGCAGATACCCGAGGGCGTCGCCGGTCGCCAGCGCCTCAGGATACAGCGCGACCAGCGGCAGCATGTACGCCGCGGCGTAGGTCCCCTTGTAGGTCCGCCCCGCAAAATCCTTGGCATGGCCACCCTCGTGCAAACCTACCGCCGGATGGTTGGAATAGAGGCTGATCGTATCGCTGTAGGGATTATAGTTGTCGCCGCCAAAGATGCGGCCCGGCAACAGCGTGTAGCCCAGCATGCCGAGCAGTCCCAGCGTGTAGCGCCAACCCCACGCGATGGAGGTGTTGCGATGCCAGCGGCTCCATTCGCCACCCGGCGCGTACTGGTTGAGGCGCACCTTGACCGCGCTCAGTCCGTTGGTGGCCAGATAGGCGCGGAGCGCCACCTCAACGTTGGTCCCGATGGCATGATTATCCATCCGGGAATCCAACAGGATGATCTTAGTCGGAATACCCAGCACCCACCCGACGCCGTCGAGCAAGGCATTCGTGCAGCCGCGTTCAACCTGGGGCTCGCCGGGCCCCAGCAGCGACAAGGCCGGAGGTCCGCCGGCCGTTCCATAGTGATAGGGCACGGTGGCACAGCCCGACACATAGAGCGCCAGCGGGATGCAGCTAGTGAGCAGGAGCCGTACAGAGGTTTTCATCACACGGCGGAGGATGCAACACGCCCCACGGCAGGTCAAGGCCGCTGGCAACAGGTGTCGGGTACAGCCCCAGAGTTGAGCGGGTTCCGCGGCGGGCCTCAGTCCGACACCGGTTTCAGGACGAGCGCACGCAGGCGCAGCAGTTCCTCGCCGGTGATTTCCTTGGCGGTGACGCGGATTTCGAAGGCGCCGGGTTCCAGCGTCACTTTGCCGAGCGCATCGCGAACGTTGTCGCCGCTGCGCACTTTATGCTCCACGGCCTGCGTGCCGAGTTTCACGACGTAGGTACCGCCGGCGCCCTTGTTGGCGCGGACGCGCTCCTTGCCGGCGTCGCCTTCCTTGACCTTGCCGCCCTTACTGTCTTTCGGTGCGTCATAGATGAGCGTCAGATCGAACGTCGCCTTCGCGTTGAGGCGCAACGGCCAGACGACCGCGTCGTCTTTCTTCGTCCAGTTCGTCACCCACGCGTCCTTGGTTTTGCCCGGGCCGAACTGTAGTTTGCCCTGCAGCTTCGCGTCGAAGCCGCGCAGCGTATTCGCTTCGAGGTTGGTCGCGAGCAGCCGCGCCGGATCGGTCTGCGGCTCGCCAACACACTCGACCGCGATGATCGAGTCGGCCGCATCCGGCGCTTCTTTCGGCAAGCCCTCGATCCGCACATCGAGCGGGCTCACGCGCACCGCTTTCAGGTGCGTGTATATGGTGTTGGCCTTGTCGCGCAGCAGCCACGCCAGCTTCACCTCGCTCTTCAGTCCGCCGATGACGAGCCGGCCATCGCGCGGCCAGTCGAAGACGTGGAGATAAAGCGTGTTGCCTTTGCGGGCCAGCCCTGAGCCTTGTCGAAGGGTGGATTCTCCCCACGCCTGCACCGCGAGCGGCGTGCGCGTGGTGCCGCGGATGGATTCGCCATGGAGCTGCCACCACGCGCCGATGCCCTTGAGGATGGCGATGTCCGCCGGATCCATTTTGCCATTGCCCATCGGGCCGATGTTCATCAACTCGTTGCCGCCGCGCGCCGCGGACTTCGCCAGCAACTGGATGAAGTGCGCAGGCGGCTTGTGCGAATGGTCGTTCTGGTTATAGCCGTAGGATTCGTTGGTCGTCGGCACGCCTTCCCAATCGCCATCGTGCGCCGGAAATTCCGCGGGCCGGTCGCAGGTGCTGTCGTAGTCGCCCGCGCCGCGCACGAGCCGGCCGTTCACCACCAGCGATGGCTTCGCCTTGCGCACGGCGGCGAGGATGCGCAGATTTTCCTCCGGCGGCAGCTTGTGCGGCGTGTCGAACCAGATGATGTCGGGATCGTAGTTCTTGATCAGCTCCTGCAACTGCGGAATGGATTTTTCGTCCACGTACTTGCGCGCCTGCGGCAGGAACTCCGGGAATTTTTCCCACCAGTTCGCGCCGTGGAGCAGCTTGTCGCCGCCGGGATTCTGGTAATCCCAGTCGTTGCCCGGCCCGTTCGCCTCGCCCCAGTCGAACGCGTGCGAATAGTAGAAGCCGAAGCGGACGCCGTACTTCTTGCACGCCGCCTGCAACTCCTTCATCGGGTCGCGCGCGAAGGGCGTGGCCCTGACGATGTTGTAGTCGCTCACCTGCGAGTTGAACATCGCGAAGCCGTCGTGGTGCTTCGCGGTGATGACGAAGTAGCCCATGCCCGCTTCCTTCGCGAGGCGGATCCACTCGTCGGCGTTGAACCCGGTCGGATTGAAGGTGCCGGCGACTTCCTTGCGATAGACCGCGCAAGGAATTTTCGCCATGCGCTGGATGTGTTCCGCGTAGCCGCCGTAGGCCTTGCCGTTCCACGTGCCACTCAAGCCAGAATAGACGCCCCAATGCACGAACATCCCGAAGCGCGCCTCGCGCCACCACCCCAGCCGCGCCTCGCGCTCCGCCGCCGTCGGCTTCAGCGACTCGATGTCCGGCGCACGCGCCGGCTCCGCCGACGCAAGCTGCGCCGCCGCCAAAAGCACGCCTAAAATAATTACACTGAATCTTTTCATGCCGCTGCTCCTGTGAAGTTTCCACGTACCGCACCCGTGCGCACCCTGCCCGCCAGCCTCGCCCTATGGAAGCGCCAATCTTGACCAGTTGCCATCCATTCTTAACCTTGCCGCCCTGCCGATTTTCATGAGCACGTAATCAAGGGAGGACCTGCCACTCGAACACAGAAATATCGCAACCGGGCTCATCCGCAGGGAATTGCAGCCGCAGGTATCGCGCGGTCGCCGGCTGGTCGAGGATGATTGGCGAGCCGGTCAGCGGTTTCGCGGTGTGCGCCGCAAGCGTCTGCCACTGCCGGCCGTCGTCAGAGGTCTGCAGGGTGAAGCCGTACGGCTTCCATGCATATTCGAACCGGATTTCCTGACGCGAGAACTTCTGCGGTGAACCGAGGTCGAGTTGCAGCCACGCGCCCTTGGCTTAGCGGGCCGGGCTCCAGCGCGTCGCGTAGTTGTCGTCGTACGCGAACTGCGCGGCGAAGTGCGGCGCAGCCTCGCTCGACGCGGTCGCCGTCGCCGGCAGCACGTCGCGCCCTGCGAGCCGGTCGCGGACCAGTGGTGGGCCCGTGTGTGTCGGTGTGATTTTTTCGATGCGCCCGTCGGCGGTGAACTTCAACTCGTCCACGCAGAGCTGACGGGCGACGAACTTGGGATCGAACGGAACGCTGTGCCGGTGATAGAGGATGTAGTCCCTTCCGTCCTTGCTGAAGACGGCATGATGGCCAGGGCTGATGACGTTACGCGCCTTGTCGGTGACGAGGATCGCGTTGTCCGCCGGCTCGGTGAACGGGCCGAGCGGATTCGTACCGACGGCATAGTGGACCTGGTAGTTGTCCTTGATCGTGATGCCAGTGGAGTTCATCAGGAAGTAGCGCCCGCCACGCTTGACCATGATGGGCCCCTCGAAATAGTGCTGCGGCGTCACGTCGCGCACCTCGCCAGCGAAGGCGACCATGTCGGGCTTGAGCTTCACCGCCCAACACTTGCCGTTCTTCCAGCCGTGGCCGGAGCCCCAGTAGAGCCAGCCCGTGCCATCGTCATCCACGAAACCCTCGGCATCAATCATGTGGAAACCGGGCTTGAAATTACCGGGCACCAGGGGCTTGCCGTTGTTCGCGTCACGCCACGGGCCGAGCGGATGCTCCGCGGTGCCAACCCAGACCTCGTTGTGGACCGAGACGTACATGAAATATTTCCCATCCTTCGCGCGCACCACCGAAGGCGCCCAGACCGCAGAACCGCCGCTCGTCGGGCTCTTGCAGGCATCCTTCGTCGGCCAGTTGAGAACGCGATAGGTCCAATTCTTGAAGTCGGCCGACTCCCAGCAACCGAGCGTCTTGTCACCCCACGGGTCGAGCGTCGCGTAGATGAAGAACCGGCCCTCGAACTGCACGAGGCTCGGATCGGCGTAGTAGCCCGGCACGATCGGATTGCCTGTGTGCGGCTCGCACCCCGGCTCGCCCGCACAAGCCGCGCTGCACAGCACAAGCATCAGTAAGAATCGTTTCATGAGATTACTCTGG
The DNA here is from genome assembly GCA_903912445.1 of uncultured Lentisphaerota bacterium. GTDB lineage: Bacteria > Verrucomicrobiota > Kiritimatiellia > CAIQIC01 > CAIQIC01 > DP16D-bin41. Next base: position 57,923 of record CAIWHP010000055.1, on the reverse strand, counting down.
TCGGTAAAGCTGCCATTCGGCGACGGCGGCGGTGTCCTTCGACTCAAAGATTTCTAAACGGAAAATCTGGCCGATGACGGCTGGGAATAGTTGCGTCGTGCCATAGCCTTTCGTCACGCCGGTGATGATGTCCTTCCAGTCAGCGCCGGCCTTCATCAGCAATCGGAATTTTTGTCCGCGCTTGCCCGCACCGCGGTGGGGTTCGTCGAAGGCCATCGCCGCAACCGGCGTCGGCTGGCCCAGATCCACTTCGAGCCAGCCAGACTTGTCGCCCTTCTTCGCCTCCCAAGCGCGACCCGCCGAGCCATCGAAGGCCTTCGCGGCCTCGCCGAAGGAGGCGCGCGCGGGTTTCTTGCGGGTCAGCGGCGGCGCGACTACCGGTTCGCCCTCGATGTTCAGCTTGATCACCGTGGCCAACGCGTCCGGCATGTCCTTCGGCAGGTGAAGCACGATGGCGCCGTCCATCACCGCGCAGGACAGCGGTGTGTCCGGCGATGCAAGCAGATGGGCGCCGATGATCTTCGCCTGCATCGGCACGCGCAGTTCGCCGCTGGCCGGCCAATCAAAAACGTGCAGGTAGAGCGTCGACTCTTTCCGGGCCTGCCCTGAGCCCTGTCGAAGGGTACAGCGACCCCACGAGAGGAACGGGAGCGGGCTGGCGGTGGTGCCATAGACGGCCTCGCCATTTTTCTCCAGCCAGTGGCCGATGGCTTCGAGGCGCTCGACACTGCACGGAGGGATCACACCCTCGGCGGTCGGGCCGACGTTGAGCAGGAAGTTGCCGCCCTTGTGGCAGATGTCGAGCAGCTTGCGGAGCAGATCCTCGGTGCTCTTCCAATCCGTGTCCTGCTGCTTGAAGCCCCACGTGTTGTTCATCGTCATGCAGGTTTCCCAGTCGCGCCCCTCGGGGCCGCCGGTGGACGGGATGAACTGCTCCGGCGTCTCCATGTCGCCCTGCACGCCGCCGCCGAGCCGGTTGTTCATCAGCGCCTGCGGCTGCAGTTCGCGTACCACGGCGTGCAGCTTTGCGGCGAACTCCGGTGTCATGTTGCGCGGCATGTCCCACCAGATTTCGGCGAGCGGACCGTAGCGCGTACAAATTTCGCGCACCTGCGGCACGGCGATGGCGTTGATGTAGTTGGTCATGTCGCCATGCTGCGCCACGTCCCACCAGCCGCGGTTCGGCGGCTGGCCGCCGGGATGGTGCCAGTCCAGCGCCTGCGAGTAGTAGAGGCCGAAGCGCAACCCCTCCTTGCGGCACGCCTCCGCCAGTTCCGCCAGCGGATCGCGCTTGAACGGCGTCGCATCGTGCAGGTTGAACGCGCTGACCTGCGAGGGATACATCGCGAACCCGTCGTGATGCTTGGCGGTGATGACGATGTATTTCATCCCCGCACGCTTTGCGATGCGCACCCACTCGGCGGCATCAAACTTGACCGGGTTGAAACCCTTCGCGTACGCCGCGTAGGCGGCGACCGGAATCAGCGCGCGGTCCATGATCCACTCGCCGTTGTTATCAATCTCCTTGCCGTTGTAGCTGCCCGCGAGCGCCGAGTAGAGCCCCCAGTGGATGAACATCCCGAACTTCGCCTCGCGCCACCAACTCATCCGCGCTTCCGGCGCGGATGAGTTGCCCCGGCGTAGTTCGGCCGCCGCGGCCGGAGCGGAGCCGGGTTTCCCCGGAGCCCCCGCCGCGGCGCTCGCCGATATCTCGACGGCGGGCTGCGCTTGTATAGTCAGGGTGATCTTCGGGTATCCCGCTGACTTCAACACATCCACCAAAGATGTGATGGCCCGGTTTCTGGCCTCCCCGGAAGCCAGCACAACAAGCCGCGTTCGCTGGGTAACACCCGCAGCCGCAAGCACCGGAGGCAACTGCTCCAGCGTCACAGCCTGCCCGGCTATGGACACCACGTTGTCCGGACTGATGTTGATGAAGAAGTTTGTAGGACCGTGTTCTCCCGCCACGAGCGGGCGGTCGGCTGCTGACGCTTCCACTGAGGGGAAAAGCAGGAGGGCCAAAGTTCCAAGCATTGGAAAAAACAGGCGCGTGGTCTTCCATGCCTTGGAAAAATTCCAGAGCGGTGTGTGTTGCTTCATGAAAGAGATCCTTGCTTCATTCCGCCGGGGCAAGGCGAAGAGCTTCCAAGCTGGTCTTGTCGCTGCCTTCGACGAGCGAGACGGCGATGGTGTGCTGGCCGGATTTCTTGAAGGTCAGCAGGCCCATCGGCTGGGCGTGATAGATGGTGGAGGCGGCTTGCTGGTTCTGCAACGTGACGCCTTCGTCGGTCACGATTTTCCAGACGGGCCGGCCTTCGCCGCGATAGACGAGATCCAAACGGTAGTCACCCGGTTCGCAGACGTTCACCGTCCAGACGGCTTTGCCGGCCGGGGTCCATTTGCCGGCCTGCGTGGCGAATTTCCACTCGCCAAATTTTTCCATCCAGCGCAATTCCTTCTTCTCGGCGCCGCTCACCTCGGCGAATTCGACAATGAAGTTTGCCGGCGCGTTCGGATAGACACCCAGTGTTTGATCGGCCTTGGGCGCACCCTTGAGCTGTACGGCGATGACCGAGGCCGGGCGGTCCGACGGAGCGGCGGGCACCCGGAATTCTGTCCACGTACCGCGCTGTGTCCACTTCACGCTCACGCCGCTACCGACAACCGACGCGCTGGCGATTTCCGTCTGCAGGCCCGGCAACATCAAGCGGCCGTCGGCGGGCCAGTCGAACACGACCAGCTGCAGCGTGTTGCTTTGCGTGGTCACATCGCCCCACGGCAGCGCGTGGCCCCACGGCGAAGGCCCGGCGCCATAGACCACCTGCGGATAGCGCTTGATCCACTCGCCGGCTTTCACGAGATATTTTGCCACCTGCGGCGGCACGCGGCCCTTGCCGTCCGGCCCGATGTTCAGCAGATAGGTACCGCCGCGCCCGACCGTCTGGACGAGCCGCAGCAAAATCTCGCGCGCGTCCTTCCAGTTCTGGTCGTACCACGCGTAGGACCACGAGTCGTTGGTCGTGTCGCACGTTTCCCAGTCACCCTCGATATTGCGCGGCGGCACTTCCATGTCGCCCTTGCTCGCATAGTCGCCCAGGTCGTGGCCGATGCGGCTGCACAGCAGCGCGCCCGGCTGCGTCTTGCGCACGAGCTCGGCCAGCTCCATCACGAATTCCTTGGGCATCTTGCCAGGCGTGTCGAACCAGATGTAATTCAGCGGGCCGTACTGCGTGCAGATTTCCTGCACCTGCGGATAGCACTTCTCGCGGAAATATTTCTCGAACGTCGCGGGCGTACCATCGGGATTCTGCGCCGGGCCGCCGCTGCCGCCGGGCGCGGTCCAATCCTGGTTGTGCGAATAGTAGAAGCCGAAGCCGAGCCCCGCCTCGCGGCACGCGGCGGCGAGTTCCTTCATCGGGTCGCGGTGGAACGGCGTCGCGTCCACGATGTTGAACGGATGCGCCGACTTGAACATCGCGAAGCCCTCGTGATGCTTCGAGGTGATGATGATCCACTTCATGCCCGCCGCCTTCGCGACGCGCGCGATCTCGCGGGCCTCGAAGTCCGACGGATTGAAATCCTTGGCCAAGGCCATGTAATCCGCCTCGGAGATTTTCATCTGCCGCTTGATCCACTCGCCGATGCCGTAGAATGTCTGATCGTGCCACTGCCCGCCGAGGTGCGAGAACAGGCCCCAATGGATGAACATGCCGTAGTTGCCGTCGCGGAACAACGCCATGCGCTCCGCCTTCGATGCGCCCGCCTTGGTACCGGACGAGCCCCACATCTTGTCCATGGATTCCTCGGCGCGGACGAGGGCAGCGACCAACAGCACAGCCAGCACGATTTTCTTGTTCATGGTTTTACCTTTGCGTTGCGACCCAGATAACCAAAGCCATAGGCGGCCTCGACCTGTTCACCGGGCTGCGCCTGGACGCGGCCGGAGAGGAAGAACGAGTTGGCGGATTTCTCGGTCACGGTCAGCGGTCGCCAGTCGCCGCTGCCGACACGGACCTGCACGGTGCCGGTTTCGACCTTGGCGTAGTCGAAGTTCAGCGGCGCGCGCAGGCGCACGACGACGTCCCCGCCCTCCCGCGTGAGCGCGAGCTGCGTTTCCGCGAAGGCGAGCCAGGCGAGGCTGATATCGAAGGCGACGTTGAACTGCACCCAGCCCTCGGTCCAACCGTAGTCACCCTTTTCGGGATGATAGGGGTAGTGTCCATCCTTTGGGCTGCCATCCATGACGAAGCGGGCCTCCGCCAACTGGCCGATGCCGCCCGGCAGGAACTTGAACCAGCCGAACTCGACGCCCTCGATCTCGCGCGGCGCGTCGAAGGAGAAATGCCGGCCGACGGGGTTGCGCCCAAAACCGTTGTCGAAATGCGCATAGACCAGCTCTTCCAGCCGCGCCCGCGCGGCGGGCTCGGTGAGGACCTCGCGCGCGGAGAGCAACGCGGCGGGCAGGCCGAGCACGTTGCCCGGCTCGTTCCACATCGTCGGCTTCTCGCCCATCGGCGTCCACTTGCTGGCGTCATCGAGCTTGCGGAAATCCCACATGTTCTCCGAGCGCCGGAAGACCACCTTCGACCACGCCTCGATCTTCGCCGCCAGCCCCGGCGGCGCGCGTTCGGGATAGACGCGCAGGAAATGACCGAGCCCCGTCAGCGTGATAAACTCACTCATACGCTGGCCCTTGGTCGTCAGCGGATCGTTCCAATCGAGGTTGGCGATCAGCCACGCGGCCTGTTGGTGCGCCGCCTTGAAATATTTTTCCGCATCCGGCCGCTGTTCGCGTTTGGCCACTTCATACAGCAACAGGTTCGGCTCGATGGAGAAGCCCGGCGGGTACGCGCCCTTGGTCGTGCCGACCTTGGTCTTGAGCGCGAGCAGATTATGTTCGGGGCTTTCGTCATAGGGATATTTCCGGTCGGCCTTGTCCTCGGCCCAGTGCGCGAATGCGTAGTCGCGCACGGCGCGGTAGTTCTGCTCCGGCAGATACGCCTTCAAGCTCGGCCACGCGTAGAGGAAGTAGGCCAGTTGCGCCTTGATCAGCTCGTGGGTGAGTTCCTCGGTGACGATCACGTCCGCGCCCCAGTGGATCAGTTTGACGAGGTCGGGTGCGTCCTCGCGATAGGGTTCGAGCTTGCCCCACAGCTTTTTGTCCTTCGCCAGCTCGTACTTGATCTGCCGCGGCATCCGCTCAAAGGCCGAGGGATTGGACAGCCACTGCGGTACGAGCGTGTGCAACTCCCAGCCGAAGTGATGATCGTCCCGCCAGCCATAGGAACCCTTGCATGGCGCGCGCGAGTTGCCCACGTAGTGCCGGCTATCCACCATGAAGTCCACCGCGCCCTGGTACGTCACCCGCTCCAGCCACCACGGCCCGACGCGAAACGGCACCGACCGCAGCCCGCCGGCCTCGACCACATAGTCCTGCGCGTCCGCAGGATTGAAGGCGGAGAAATCGCCGAGATGATTCTTTAACACGCCCTCCAGCAGCGCGTCGCCGCCCTTGGCCGGGCGCACCGCGAACTGCGTCCCGTCCGGCAGCGTCGGCGCGGTGAAGCGCTTGGGCTTGCCGAGATTGAAGCCGCTCTGGTTCAGATAGAGCAAGGGGATCGCCGCCTGCGGTTGCGCCACCGACTTGGCCGCCGATGCCGGCAGCGGCGGCAGGTCGCCGACCGACGCGGGCCAGATCACGACTTCCTTCACGCGCGCGATGCCCTGATGCGACCGCGTCACCCACAGCCGCAGCCGGTCGGTGGTCACATTTACCGTGTCGTCGAAGGCAATCGCCAGCGCGAGCGCCTGGTTGTTGGCGACCTTGGCCGAGGGGATGTCCTGCCACTGGCCGTCGCGCCAGAACTGGAAGGTGAAACTGTCCAGCGGCGTTTCTGTCCCGTAGCCCGAATAGAGATGGACCCCCGCCAGCTTCTGCGTCGAGCCAAGACTGATTTCCAGCCACGCCGGCTGGTCCGATTTCCTGCTGATCCAGCGCGACGCGTCGCTGATCTCGCCATCCACCGCCTTCGCGGCCCCATATTTTTCGTAGGTGGAACTGGCCTTCGCCCCCTCCGGCTTGAGGGGTATGGGCGCGGCCCACGCCGGCAGCGCGAGACCCACGCCGAAAAGAATCGCTGCGCACCACTTCATGCCCTGCTCCTTTGTTCACGACGGCCACAACCGGACGCAAACTAGCCGCCCCGCCGCCCGCAGGGAAGTGCCAATCTTGACCACTTGCTATCCATTTTTGACCTCGCCCCAGCGCCGGGCCTTCGTGGCGGTGGTGCGTCAGGGTTTCGCGGCGTTGGGCACCGCGAGGGGCAGGCAGTGGATGGTGAAGCGGTCGAGCTGGCCACCGAAGTAACCGCCCTTGAGGCCGCGGCCAAGATAGCATTGCGTCGCGCGGACACTCTCCGGCGCGAGGGTCATCGCCTTGTTCTCCGCCACCTGCCTGCCGTTCACGGAGAGCGTGGCGCGCGGGCCGTCGAGGCTGATCTGCACGCTGGTCCACACGCCCGCGGCGGCGGCCACCGTGGAAACCTGCTCGACCTTCGCGCCGCGACGAATGCCGAACACAAGCCGGCCGTTTTCGTTCGGGCTCATCCAGACGGCGTCGCCGTTTGGATTCGCGAACTCGTACAGCCGCGCGCCGTTCACAGCGCCGCTCGCCTTGAACTCGGCCGTGTAGGTGCAGCGTTGCAGGTCGGCGACGTCCTTCGGCAGTTCGACGAACTGGCCACGCCCATCGAGCACGAGGGCTTGTCCGCCGGTACGCTGCACGCCCTCGGGGTAGTCGGGGCGCTTGAGCAGCTCGGGAATCTTGGACACGCCGCCCCAGCTTCTCTGGCGTACGCCGGGCTTGCGGCCGTCGGGCGTGACGGAAAGATTTTCTTTGCCGATGACGACGGGTTGCTTGCCGCCGGGCTTGGTCCACGCGACGGAGAGCGAGCCGACGGAGTGATGATTCGCAACCAGCGCGTTCAGCGGATAGAGCCGGCCGCGCTCCAGATGCACGGCGGCGGATTTCTGCGCGGGGAATTTTTGAAAGTTGCGATATTCGGCGAAGAACGGATTACTGCACAGCTCGCGGTCGGCATGGGTCGCGCCGGCGGCGCCGAGCCAGAGCGTAGCCTCGTCATCGCCCTGCACGAAAAAGGTGTAGTCGCCGGTCACCGGCGGCGAAAGAAACGCAGCGAGCTGCAGGACATAGCTGCCGCCCCCGGCTTCCACTTCCATCCTCGGCAGCACCGCTTCCGGCTTGAGCAGCGTGCTGACGCGCTTCGCGCGCTGCTCGTCCAGCGCGAACTTCGGCGCGCCGATGAGGTAGCCCCACGTGGCGCCGAACGCATCGCGCGCCATCCACGCGTGCTCCTGCTCGAAATCATAGTCCGCATAGAGCCCGCCAAAATCCTCGTCCACTTCGCCGGGATTTTTCCCCTGGCCCCAGCTCCATGTGAACCACTTGCCTTTCGTCAGCTCGTTGCCTTTCGCATAGAAGCCATCCACGAGCGTGGTGCCCGACTGGTTGCCGCCATAAACATTGGCCAAGCCTTTGACCGTCACGTCGTCGCCACAGGTTTTCTGCGAGGCGAGCGTCGCATGCTCGAGGATGCGCGCGTTGCCTTGGACGCTGCTGCGGGCCTTCACCACGGCGTAGTCGCGCACCTTCGCGCGGCCGCGGACCTGGGCGCGCTCGCTGACCGAGGCGTGGCCGGAGACGACCGCGTCGTCGCCCACGGTGGCATCGTTCACGACGGCATAATCCTCGATGCGCGCGCGGCCGGTAATGTTCGCGGAGCCGAGCACGCGCGCCTTCGGACCCACAAAGGCGGTGGCGGCCACCTTCGCGCCCGCGGCCACGAAGCCGCCGCCGTTCGCATGCCGCGTGCCGCGCTCCGCGGATTTTTCGGGCGCCATGGCGTCGAGCGGCTCGCAGCCGCCGAGCTTGACCGCGTAGGGAAACGGCTCCTGCTCGAAGCTGCGGAAATCGCCGACCATGTTGATCGGCAACAGGTTCGTCGGCGTGGCGCAGACGACCAGAAAAAGTTCCTTGGCGTCGGGCTTCACGGTGAAGCTCTGCGCCTTGCCCGGCGAAAAGATGTCGCCGTAGGTCGGCTTGCCGGTGGCATCCACCGACACGAAGGCCGCGCGCCAATCCCCGCCGCGCTTCGGATTCGTATAGCCGGCGAGCGTCGCCGTGACCGCGCCCGATTGAAATTTTAGCGGACAGATATTCCACCCGAGCTGCTGCGGCGCCTGCTCCTTCGGCACGCGCCACCAGTCCGCGGCGTAGGGCACGCGCTCGAGGATGATGCGCGCGAAACGCTGGATGTCCGCCTTGTTTTCGCGAGCATCCTTGCGGAATAAATTCTCGGCGCTGGGCACGCCGAAGTTGCCCTGCGGCGTGTTGCCCTGGCCCGCCGCTGCCTCTGCGAACGTCGTATAGTCCCACGTCACATTGCGCATCACCATCCGGGTGAATTCCTGCGCCAGCGTCCGCTCGGGATAGGGATTGATCTGACTGAACGCGATCCACGGATAGGGCGACCCCTCGGTCGTCGTCGGGCCGTCAAACCAGAGCTTGGCGATGAACAGCGGCCCATAGTCCGGCGTCTGCGCCAGATGATCGAACATCAGGCGGTCGTGATAATAGTCGCGCCCGTTGGCGGGACAACACGAGCACACGATGCTGACGCAGCCCGGCGGCATCGTCTGATAAATGCCGTTAAACGTCTGCGGCCAGTTGGCGTGGGCTTCCCAATAATTCCCCGCCATGCCGCCGGTCATCACGTCCCAGCCGTGAACCAGCTCGTGCGGATTGATGAAGCCCGGCCCTTGGCACGCCCAGCCGAAATCGTCGTTGCAACCCATGAAGTTGCCGCCATCGGTCGGCTGGATCGGCGTCTTATATTTGATGCCGTCGCCGCGCTTCTCCGGGCGGCGGCTGACCACCGAGGAGCGCAGTCCGAGCCGCTCGGAGTAGCTGTGATACACCAGCTCCGCCAGCCGGAACATGCCCGGCACGCGCTCGTCGAATTCCTTGCGCTGCTGCGCGGTCCACTTCGCCACCTCCGCCTTGTCCACCGCGTGCCGGAAATGTTCCGACTCCACCACGAGCCACTTGTCCAGCTCCGTGCGCCACCAGTTGTGCAGTTCCGTGCCGAGCATCACGCCGCCCTGGAAATTATGCGCGAGCTGCTCGGCGGTCAGCGTACCATCGTGCAGCCGCACCGCCGCCAGCTCGCCCTTGAACGACGGTCGCTCCGCCGACGCGCCACCAAGCACCATGAGATGCCCCGCCTTGATCAGCAAGGCACGCTTTCCACTGCTCACCTTCACGCCATCGAGGTAGCAGTCCTCCTGCCCCGGCGTGCAGTTCACTACGAGATGCCGCCACTGGTCCGAGCCTTGGAATTTTTCCGGGAACGCGAGCGCGCCGCTCGTCTCCTTGCCGTCGCGCGACTGCCAGCCCAGGATGATTTCGCCACGCGCCGGCTGCGCGGCGCGCAGCCAGACCTCCAGCGCCATGCCCTGCGCGCCGGCGTGTTTCGGCTCCACCTCGAAATTGCCCTTCAGGGCCTGGCCGCCGTTGAACCGGACCGCGCGCACCTTGTCGATTGTCACGGCGTGCGGATACTTCTCGTCGCGCTGCTGCCACGGCACCTGGAACCCGAAATCGCCGAAGTTGCCGCCGACCTTCGTCCCGCGCCCGCCACCGGAGTAGCCGCAGTTGTACCAGTTCAGCACCGTGTCCTTCTCCAGCGTCCGCGTCACCATGAACTCCGCGTGCAGATCAACCGCGAGCCGGCCGGCCACCGCCAGTTCGCCGATGGGCTTGCCCGTCACCAGCGAGGTCACTTTCTCCAGCGCCTGCGCCGGCCCCGCGCCGAGCGCGGCGACCAGGACCACACCCAAACCTACTAACCTTCTCATGTTCTTATCCTTCAGTTGTCGCAGCACTGGATTTCCAAGCCTTGGAACTTGACTGCTGCCTTTTCCCAATGCTTGGGAAATCACGGCGCTGGCTTCAAGGGAATCTGGACGTTGCAGGAGATGCGGCCGTTCTTTTTGTAGCCATCGGTCGCGCCGAAGAGGGCGATGGGTTCCTCGCCAGCGAACAGCAGCGCGGGGCGCTCGACGTTTGTGTTGCTCGGCGTGCCATCGGCCCACGTGAAGCGGTTGGCCAGCACCTTCGGCTGCGCCGCGGCTTCCCAGTGGAGGCCGTCGTCGGATTGGAACAATGCGAGGCCGCCGGAGGAGCCGGTGAATTTCCCGACCACGTCGCGCGCGACGGCATAATAGCGGTTGCCGTATTTCTTGCTGAACCAGATGTAGGGATCCTCGGCGAGCATCCAGTGTTTGGCGGCCTCTGCGCCTTCGGCTTCAAAGACACGCCCCGGCAATTTCTTGTAGGGCCCCTCGGGTTTGTCGGCGACGGCCACGCCGTAGCGCACCTTGCCGCCCATCAGCTTGCCGGGCACCTGCTCCACCGCCTTGAACACCACCAGCAGGCCGCCGTCGGGCCGCACGGCCGCGCCCGGATTCGCTACGCAGAGCGAGTCGAACGCCGTGGGATCGGGACTCACGTCAATGATCGGCGCATCCAGCCGCGTCCACGGCCCTTCCGGTTTGTCCGCGATCGCCACGCCGATGCGATCAAGGTTCCGGTGCGTCGCATACTTCCCGTCGCCCTGGTTGCCGATGTAGTAGAGCAGGAACTTGCCCTCGCGCACGACGATGTTCGGGTTGTGCGTCATGTCGGCGTCCCAGAATTTCTTCCCGGTCGCCGGATTGATGCCGCGCGCCGGCAGCGCAACGTTCACGTGCCTGTAGGGGCCGAATGGTTTCTCGGCGACGGCGTAGGCGATCTCGGAGCAGATCGCCCAGCCCGGCGCGAAGCCGTTGGGATTCGTCACCGGCCAGCGCGCATAGAAGAGATGATATTTCCCGTCCGCGCCCTGCGCCGGCGCGCCGCACCAGACGTAGTAGCCCGGCACGGAGAACTTCGCATCCAGCGGCACCGGCTGCACGCGCGCGCCGAGATCCAGCTCCGCCGCCGCGCACGGCAGCGCGACGAGCAGCAGCAGCGGCAGAAATGATTTGTTGTTCATGATGTCTCTCTCCTTCACGGTTTCCGACGATAGATCCGCACGTAGTCCACTTCCATGGCCGCGCCGTCGATAACGTCGGTGACCGTGCCGTGCCACGCGATGACGGCGAGGCTCAACCAGACCGGCGCGGGGCTGAAGCAGAAGTTGTTTTTCTCGCGGCGCAGTTCCTTGCCGTCGAGATAAAACACCAGCTCCTGCTCGGTCCAGTCGAAACCGAAGACGTGGAACTCGCGGGCGAAATTATAGGTGCCCTCCTTGACATCGAACTTGGCCATCTCGACCCACTTGGTCCCGTCGTGATAGGCCACGCGGTAATTATCCAGCAGGCCCTTCCAGTCGCCCGGCTTCCCGTAGCCATTGAGAAACTGGATGCAGCCGATGGTGCGCTGGTCGGCAAACTCAAACTCAACCCACTTCTCGCCTTCCTTCTGCGAGGTCCATCGCGTCTCGATACGGCCGTCGAGGAGATTCTTCGAGGTGTCGTCCGTGGCCTTCAGGAACCCGCTCGTGGTGAGCTTGGTGCCGGCTTCGCGCACGAAGTTGACGAGGCCGGGCTTGTCCTTGTCGGCCGTCGGCGAGAGCGCATCGGGATAGCCGGCGGGATTGACGTTGTAGATGCGGAACTCGCCCAGGTGCACATAGCTGCCATGGCTGGACGAGAAGCGGAACCGGCGGGTCGTGACAGGAATTTCAAGCTGGAGGGTGACGTCGGGGCGCACGCCGAAGCTGAAGCTCCGCGACGAGGTGGGATGCGTGAACTTGCCATTGACCTTCGTGCGGTCGGAATGGTTGTGGATGTTGGTGTTGAGCTTGTTGGGGAAGTGCCCCTCGTTGATATCCAGTTCGAAGTGCTTTTGCCCGGCGGGGACCTTGCTCGTGGGCATGAGCCAGAAGGAATTGTTCAGCGCTTCCGCGCCGGCGTATTTATAGCGGCACTCGAAGTAGCCGTACTGGAACGCCTGCTTCGTCCAGATGTTGCCGGCGGTCCAGTTCTGCCCGCCGCGTTTTTCTTTGCGGGCCACGAGGCGCAGCAGGCCGTTGGTGATCACCGCATTCTCGCGCCAGCGGCTGCAGAGGATGTGCCCGCTCGGGCCGTTTTGCGAAACCCAGGTATTGGTCAGCGCCGCATCGGGGCCGTCGAATTCCTCGCTCCACGCCAGTTCCCACTTGTCCGCGCCGCCGGGCAACAAGGATTTGACCGGGGAGGTTTGTCCGAGCAACGGCACGCTGGCCAGCCAGACAGCCGCGAGCATCCATGCGTTTACGTGTAGCTTCATTTTTGCCTCATGGTTTGAGCTTTAGTCCGATCATGGTGAAAGCATGGGGCGCAAAGGTTCGCGCGAGCGCTCTGACACTGTTGCGTTTCATTTTTCCCGTGGCGTCGCTTGGTGGTGGAGCGCTTAGAGCCCGATGCGAAATCCGATGGCGTGGTTGAATGGCATCGCGGCGGGGCAGCGCACGACGAGCGCGGCGGCTTCCTGCCGCCACTCGAGTTGTGCGGCGCTGCCCAGCAGCGTCACCGCTTTCACGGGACGGTCGAGTAGCTTCGCCTCAAGCCCTAGCGACTTGATATGCAACTCCGTGCCCGGTGCGGGAACCGCGAGGCACCACGCATACACGCTGCCGTCCTGGCCCTGCGTGAACCGGAAATCAGCCGTGCCGTATTTCATCCCCGCCGTCCCGGCACTGAGCTTCCCGCTGAATACCTTGCCCGGACCTTCGCCCCACTTCTTCCACGCGGTGGAACCGTAAATTCCTTCGCCGTTGATCTTCATCCACGCGCCCATGTCGGCCAGCATTTGCTCGCACGCCGGCTCAAGATCGCCCTCGGGCGTGACGGGTACGGCACAGGCATAGTTGCCGCCGCGCGACGCATATTCGAGCAGGCTGCGCACGAGATTCACCGCCGCGTAGTGATAGTTCGGCCCGTAGTACCAGTCGCCGATCGGATTCTCGCCGATCCACGGCTGGTCGCGTTTGATGTCGCGCGGCACGCCGACTTCGGATGTGACGCCGACCGCGGCGTTGCCCTTCTGAAATTTGATCAGCGCAAGCGTATCCACCTTGCCGTGCTTGGCCAGCGCGCGGTTGTAGAAATGCGCCACGACGCGGCGACCGGCATCGCACTTGAAGCCCGCTCCGCTGTGGTCGCCGGTGAACGGCTCGGCGGAATTGCCGTCGGTGTAGAACATGTCGGGATCGTATTTCTCGATCGCGTCCTGCATCCGCCGCGCCCAGCGCTCGGCATACCACTTCGCGTAGTCCTGATGATCCTGAAAGACGCCTTTCCTTGTGAACGGGATTTCGGTGACCTGAAAATATTCGCCCAGGTTGATGTTGTAGAGCAGCCGCGGATCGAGACCTTCCCACCATTTCCCTTTGCCGTCGGCGAGCGAGAGGTTTCCGTCATAGGGCACGCCCGCCTTCGGCCCCTTCGTGTCCGCCTTGTAGGCATCGGCCCACCACCACCAGCTGTATTCGTGATGGAACGTGATGCAGAACTTCATGCCGAGCTTGCGCGCCTCCGCCGACCAGCCGCCGAGCATGTCCTTCTTTGGCCCGACGTTCACCGAGTTCCACGGCTGCCACTGCGAATCCCACAGGTCGTAGTTATCGTGATGCACCCCGACGACCATCATGAAGCGCATGCCTGCGTCGTGAAAACTTTTCGTCAGCGCGACGGGATCCCACTTCGGCGCCTTCCACGCGTTGAGCACATCTTTGTAGCCGAATTCCGACGGGTGCCCGAAATTCTTCAGGTGATTGTTGTACGGCCCCGACCCTTCGCGATAGAGGTTGCGCGCGTACCAGTCGCCGCTACGCCCGAACGCCTGCGGCCCCCAGTGAACGAACACGCCGAACTTCGCCTCGCGGAACCACGCCGGCTCCCCGGGATAGTTCTTGCGGATCGAATCCCACGTCGGCTCGAACGGCCCCGCCGCGATGGGGAAACCCATCTTCACCTCCGCGAAATCCTTGGGATCCGCGGGCTGCTTGCTGTCGCGCGCGGCCGGCGCCGGTACCGCGGGCGGATGCTCGAGCGACCATCCGGCTGCTGCACGCGCAGCTGTGAGCACGAAAAGAACAAGGGCAAGCATGGTTTTCATGGCGTTGAACTCCTCTCTGGCGCGAACACCTGGAACTCATTGATGTTGATCGGACGCGCGGCTTTGAACACCTGCAGGCGGATGTGCCGGGCTTTCACGGGCGCGAACGCGATGTCTTTATCCGCGCCGATGGTCGTGCCCAAGTCGCCAGCGGCAGCGCGGGAACCCGGAGTGACCTTGAGCGCTTCCGACAGGCACTTCCCATTGCTTGGAAAAAGGCGCCTCGCTGATTTCCAATGCTTGGGAAAATGGATCATGGTGCTTCCTTCCAGAGCACGGCAAAATGTACGCGGGCGCTGCTCGTGGCGAGATTACCGTCGTCCTTGCCGTTGTCGCGGAAATAAGCGAACAACAGCACCTCCGCGCTGTTGCTTTGCGCGCCAACGCACCACGCCATAGCGAGCAGCAGCCCGCCGCAGACCATGTTATTCACCGCGTGAATCCAGCCATCGCCCAACTGTCATGCCCAATAGTTTCATGCTGTTGTTCTCCATCCTCATCAGGCACACCGACGCGCAATCTAACGGCCACCGCCCCCGCGGAGAAGAGCCATTCTTGACCTCCTGCTATCCATTCTTGACCTGCGGGGAGAAGGGAGTGTTGGAGAACTGAGCGCTGGAACCGGTGGTCTGAGGATCGCACGGGCCACATCCCGCTCCTTTTCGAGCGAGGCAAACGACTGCTTCACGGGAAGGTGCGCAGGGCGCGCCGGGTCATTTCCCTTTGGTCTGGGCCTGGAGTTGGCGAACGCGGCTGGCGAGCTTCTTGTTGGTGGTGGAGACCTGCTTCATCGCTCCGGCAACTTCGGACGGGTTTTTCCCAACGATCTTCTCGCCAATCGCTACGGCTGCGATGCTGGCTTCTTCCTTCAACCCACCGGTGCCTAGAAACGGTACCACCAACGCCAGCGATCCGGCGGAGGGAATCTCGGCAAGCGCCGCCAGTGCAAGGCGTTTTTCTTCCGTCCGCTCGATAAGCGCCATCGCCTCTTTGAGGGCGGCCAGTTTCTCAGCGGTCGTCGCCTCCTGAAGCGGGATCAGGCGCAGTTGGGCGCGCAAGGCGAGGATTTTCCATTTCTTGTCGGTGGTTGTCCGCGCCAGCTGAACCATGTCCGGCAACACGTCGGCGGTATCCCAGTCGCACAAGGCCCGCAAAGCCGTCTCCTTGACCTCTGTACTCGGATCGGTGGCGGCGGCACGCAGGGCGGCAAGTGCCTTCGGTCCGCCCGCGGAGCGCAACACACGCAGCAACGCCAGCTTCGCGGCGCCGGTCGCCTGCGGCAGCGCCGTGCAGAGCGCATCGGCCACGGCCGGCGGGACAACATTGATAGCGAATTTGATGGTTTCATTTTCGTTGACGGTACGGGTAACGGGCTGGCCGTTGACGGTATACTGGACGCACAGTTTCTTGACGCGGCCACCGGCAGGGTCGCCGAAGTGGCGATTGGAGGCTTCAACGAACAACGCGCCTGTCTTTAGGATCCCGGCAACCTTGGCCGTGACATCGGCGGAGGGGCCATCCGGCAGCTCACCATAAACCGCTCTTTGAATGACCACGTTGCCCGTGACCGGCCGGCCTAGCCGGGCGCAGAGGGACGCCAAGGCGCTTTCGGCGGCATCGGGCGCCTGGGTTTTCAGCAGCACGCCAATCATGGCGGGGATTTCAGCCTCGCCACCCAAGTCGCCTAGCGCCTTGAGGCTGGCGGTGGCAAGGGCGGGATCCGGGGCGACAGCCACTTGCAACAGAGCCGGCAGCGCACCGAGCACGCGACGCGCGGCAACCAGCTCAATACCGGCCCGGCGGGCGTTCGCACTGGTCTGGTTCAACAAGCCTGCAACCGCTGCGTCCACGGGTTCGCCCGGCAGGCGGACCAGCGCGGACTTCGCAGCTTGCGCGAGCCCCGCGTCGTCCTCCGCGACAATCGTGACGAGGACTGGAAGGCACGAGAGGTCACCGAGTTTCCCCAGCACCTTGACGGCGGCGAGACGAAGCTCGAAGGAGCCAGCCTGGGCCGCCTTGAGTGCGGCGGGCAGAACTTCGGGACCGCCGCGGTCAGCCAACGCCAGCAGCAGATACGGCTGCCGATCCGGTGTGGCCCGCTCCAACTCGGCGCTCAACACCTGCCCCGCTGCGCTGCCCGGCATCTCGCGCACGGTGCGCAGTGCGATGTTGAAGAACGCACGATCCTGCGAGCGCAGTTGCTCAACCAACAATGGGACGCCATCGGCTTGGCGGGCAAGGATCGCCCCGCGGGTCGCCTCAAGGGTTTTCTGCTTCGACACATTGGCGGCGCGGACGGCGTCGTAGAGTTTTGCGGCAGCGGCGTGTTCACCATCGGCCAGCAGTTGTTCAGCACACAAGATGCAACCTTCTGCCGCTGCCGGACGAAGACTGCCGAGCAGCGGCGTCAAGGTCGCAGCCACAACCGGACCACCGATGCGGCCGAGCGCGACGGCGGCAGCCGAGGCGACACCGGCGTCGGCGTCCTTGAGCTTCGCAGTGAGCACGTTGAGGGCTTTGGTGTCGCGCCGGACTCCGATGGTGTTGATGACACCAATGAGTAGTTTGCCCTTCAAGGTGCCGAGCGCATCACGGAGCGCGTCATCGGCGGCGGGGTCGGGAAGCGCTTCGAGAGCAATGCGCGCCCACGAGGCGAGTTTCTCATCGGCCAGTAACGGGGCGAGGACCGGCACGGCGTCCTTGTTCCCATAGATGGCCAGACGTTTGCAGGTGACAGCTTTTTCGGACGCGGGCGCGTCGGACTTGAGGACGGCGATGAGCTGTTGTGGATCGTGGCCACCAGCAGGTTCGGCGACCAGGACAGCGGCAAGCAAGAGGGCAAGCATGGTTCAAATCCTCCAAGGTTCGCGTAGCGCTTCGGAACGGAGGCGGTTGGCCTCGTCGTCGCCGATAAACACGTTTTTGACAGGGTCGAAATTGAGTTTGCGATTGAGGAACAAGGCAATGTTGGCGGCATGGCAGGCGATGTGCGACTGGCAGGCCACCTCGGCGTTGACGCGCGTCTGGCCGCGCGACTTGACACAGTCGAGGAAGTTGCGCACATGGAGGTTTGCCGGGTAACCAGAAGACTTGGCGCGCCGGCCCGCCAACAGAGCGGGCGAACTGGTGATGATGTCGCCGCTGTCGCCGGTTTCCACCCAACCGGTCGTACCCTCGTACCGCGCGGGACAGGAACCGATGTTGGGCAACCAGCCCTCATTACGCACGATGAGTTTGACACCGCTGGCGTAGCGGGCGTGCAGTTGGCCGCCTTCCGGCCAGTACTCGACCGGCGCCGTCCTATCGGCGTCGCAAGCCCACTGGCAAAGGTCCACACAATGTGAACCCCATTCGAGACAGCCGCCACCGACGAGGCCGCCGCCTTTCTCAAAGCTGCCGCCGCGCGCCATCAGGCCCTGGCTGAAGGGACGCCAAGCCGCCGGGCCAAGATACAAATCCCAATCGGCCACATCCTTGGGTGGCTCCGGTTCGGGTGCGGGCCAACCGCTGATGCCCGTGTGCAGTCCACCGGGATGCGCGTGGACCGATTGGAGTTGGCCGAGCTTGCCACGCAACGCCAGTTCGGCGGCAAATTCGAAGTTGGGCAGACTGCGCCGCTGCATACCGCCTTGGAAGATACGCCCCGTGCGGCGGAAGGTAGCCGCGAGCGCGAGACTCTCCATAATCGTCTTGGTGCAGGGCTTCTCACAATACACATCCTTGCCGGCCTTGGCGGCCATGATGGAAGCCAGCGCATGCCAGTTCGGTCCTGTGGCAATCAACACGGCATCCACGTCGTTGCGGCCCAGCAGTTCGTGCAGATCCCGGGAGGTCGCGCAGTCCGTGTTGCCATACTTCTGGTCGGCGCGTTCCTTGACCGCCTTGCGCCGCGCCTCCTTGACATCGCAAATGGCCACAAACTGCACATCTTCTTCCTCCAGGAAACAGCCGAGCACGTACGAGCCACGGCCGCCAATTCCGATCGCGCCAAGCACAATCCGTTCGCTCGGCGCCACCGCCCCACCCCGACCAAGCACCGACGCGGGCACGATCAGCGGTGCCGCCGCCAAGGCCATCCCGGTCTTGGCCACATTTTTTAAAAACCGACGACGACTGAATTCCGTCATGAGTTTATCTCCGTGTTGAGGGTGAAAGGGACGTTGCCGGCACCGGATGGTTCACCGGAGAGGACTTCCGCGCACCACACCGATGCTCCACTTAAAAATTGCCCGGCAACGTCTACCGAGAGATCGTTGCTTCTCAACCGTACGTGGTGCTGAAAAATCACGCGCGCATCTTTACGCGCAACCCTGCCAAGTCAAGCCCCATCGCAACAGATTATCACGCAGTAACGACAGATATATCGCAATTCCGGCAGACTGGTGGTCCTCACCCTTGAGTTGCACGTTGACCCCCCGCCACCGCGTGGCATGTTTTCCAAGGCTTGGAAAACATGCCCGTTCTCGTTTCCAGCCGAGCTTTGCGAGACGGGCAGCCTTGGGCTGCCAATCCTTGGAAAAGACATGCGCGAACCATCGTCAGGGTTTCGTCTCCGGCCGGCTTGCGGGAGGTGCAAAACTGATGCCGCGCACCGTGTTGGTATCCATGTCGAAACCATTGCGAGCGTCGGCCAAGGGCTGGCCGCCAACCATGACGTTTTCGAAGCGGATGTTTTCCACGCGGCTGTTGACACCGAAGCCGCGCAGGCGGTTGGGCAGCGTAAAGGGGCCATCCGCGATGATGTTGCGAAACACCACGTTTGAGATGCAACCGGGCTCACGCACTCCCTTGGCAAATTCGTTGGGCTTGATCACGAGGCTGAAGAGCCGCCAGCGCGCGTTCTCGATGCGGATGTTCTCGAAGAGATAGTCGCTCATGCTCCCGCTGCCGCCGTGGATGGCGCAGAACACCGCCTCGTTATCGTTGCGCCACGCATGCTCCACGCGGATAACGTCGCAGTCGCTCACATGAAACCCCGCATTGCGCCCCGGCATGTTCCAGGAAAGCTGGAACGGCGCGCCGTTCTCCATCTGCCAGATGACGCAGCGACGAACGGTCGTATCATTGTGATAGAGCTTCAGCGCGTCGTCGTTCACCTTGAAAAAGCAGTCCTCAACCAGGCCGTGCGTGTCCACGCCAACCCCGTCGGTGCTGAACCACCACGAAAGCATTTTGACGTTGCGCACCACGGCGCGCTGTCCGGCGATGGTCAGGTTGTAGTGCGGGGAATCCACCAGCGTCGGCCCATCCACCAGCACATCGTCGCTTGCGCCGCCCAACATCACAAAGTGTTCAGGCTTCTTGCCGTCCGTTTCCACGTGCGAAAGTTTTTCGCCACTCAACACACCGCGCCCAAGGATGCGCGCGCCTTTCGCGCCGCTGCCGCTGATGCGCCCCCGCACGAAGGCACCGCCCGCCAGATAGACCGTCTGTCCGGCCTGCAACTGCAATGCGCCGCCCGGCAGATCGTGTACACCGGGCGCGAACCACACCACCCTCGGATCGTCCCGCCGGGGCACCAGCGTCTCCGGCGGGTCGGCGAACACCAGCAGCGGATGCGACGCGGCACTGTCATCGAATTCCACCGAGAGCTTCGCCGGACGATCCAACTCAAAGATGGCGCTCGCGCCCTCGATGCGCGGCTGAATACCCCGGCTGGTGGGCAGGATCTTGCAGGACTTGAATACGCCACGGAGCTTCGTCACACGCACCGTCACGCGGCCGTCGAACGCGAACGTGGTCCACGCCGTGTCTTTCACTTTATTGCTGCGCCACTTCGCGGTGGAGAAATAGACAAACGCTTCGCTCGCCTTGCCATCCTGGGAAATCTCCACCCGATACTCCGTCGACGCCGCCAGCCCCGGCGGCGCGGGATAGACATCGAGTGCAGCCCATGCCTGGACGCCCAGGAAGCAAGGCAGTGCCAGCGCAGATATGATCTTGATGCTCATGCTACTTCGCTATGGCGCCTTCCTTGATCCACACGAGCGACCGGCCGCCGCGATTCAGGCGCGCATAGTTCGGAATGGCGAGCAGCGGCTTACCATCGGCGAACGCACCCTTGATAACCATGACGCCGCCGAGCAGCTCGGGTTTCCACTCGGTAGTCAGCGGGGCAGCCGCATCAAGAATGGAGTCGATGTTCTGGTCCTTGCTCTCGATGTTGTAGACCAGCGGGCCGTAGCGGAGCGCGACCTTGCCGCGCGTGGCGGCGATGCGTTCATCGGCCTTCACGCGCTGTACCGCCAGCGACAGTTCCAGTTCAACCTTGTCGCCGGCCTGCCATGTGCGATTGATGACCACATAGCCGCCATGGACTTCCGGCGTCAGCTTTTCGCCGTTCACCGCGAGCGAGACAAGTCCGTTGCAGGTGGGCGCAAGCGTATAGAGCCGGCTGACGTTGCGCGTCGGCGCGCGCAGCTTGAGCGCGAATTTCCGCGGCGCGGCCGGGTTCACGGCGAGCGTGACCTTGCCGCTCCACGGATAGTCGGCGGTCTGCACGAGTTCGAGATCGCCGAGCTTCACACGGCTGCCGGCGTAGAGATTCACGCAGAGGCTGTCGGCGCCCTGGGTATACATCCATGTCGGCAACATCAGCAGCGTGCGCGGGATGTTGCCGACGCAGCACGGGCAGCCGTGCCACTTGTAGCGCACAGCGCTGGAGTCGAGCGGATTGGTGTAGGTGAAGTTCTGCCCGTCGAGATCCACGCTGCCGAGCAGCGCGTTATAGAGCGTGTCCTCCAGCAGGTCGGCGTAGCGCGCGTCCTGCCACGCCATTTGAAGCTTGTGATGGAACATCACCAGCCCGCAGCTTGAACACGA
Source organism: uncultured Lentisphaerota bacterium (assembly GCA_903912445.1). Lineage (GTDB taxonomy): Bacteria > Verrucomicrobiota > Kiritimatiellia > CAIQIC01 > CAIQIC01 > DP16D-bin41. The sequence goes on along the minus strand of CAIWHP010000055.1, from coordinate 36,880 downwards.
CTCGCAGTAGGCGCCCATGCCCAGTGAGAAATCCTTGCCGAAGCCTTCCGAGGTTTCGCCGCTGCCGATGCCACCGGTGACGTACCACTTGCAGTTGACCATGCTGTTCCACAGCGAGCGCGCCGCACCGTGATAAGCGGCGTCGCCAGTCGAGTGCGCGACAGCCGCCATGCCGGCGAAGAGATAGGACGCGCGCACCGCGTGGCCCACCGCCTCGGCCTGCTCGATCACCGGCACATGGCTTTGATCGTACTCCTCGCCGTTGCGCCGGCAGTCGAGGAGGAACTTCGAGAGCGCCAGATATTTCTGCCCCTTGCCCGCGCCTTCGTGTTTGTCCACGAACCATGCGAGCCGGACGAGCGCCTGCTCCAGCGCCTCGTGGCCGTCGTACCACGCCTGCTTTGGCGCGGGCCCGAGGTGCGCATCCCAGCAATCCGCCAGCCGCCGTGCCGCGTCCATGAGCCGCGTGTCCTTGCCGCCGGTCAGCGCATGATGCGCGAGCGCGGCCTCGATGAAGTAGCCGGCGCAGTAGCCTTCGTGATCGCCCTTGCTCGACCAGCGCTTGTGGCCGCTGGTCGTGTAGGCCGTGTGCAGATAGCCATCGGGCTCCTGCGCGGCGAGCATCTTCGGGATCCACTCCTCGAGCTTCTTCCGCATCGCAGCCTGGGCCGCGAGGGTTGCCGCGTCGCCCTGCGCATCCACCAGCAGCGCGAGGCAGATCGACTCGATGGTGTTGTGGACGTAGGCGTTCGCCCACGGCGGGCCGACGTGCTTGCCCGGCTGACCCGCGAGCTTGTGCGCGGCCTCGACGAAATTCTGGATGCCGCCTTCCTTCAGATCGGGCTCATCGAGCTTGCGGATGCAGTGCGGAATCCAGTTCACGATCTGGCCCTTGATCCGCTCACGCCAGAACGGGCTGGTCAACGTATACGGCACCGGCTCGATCATCTCCAACGGCTTGGCGAGCGGCGGCGCTTCGACGGATAGCAGCACCTCGTCTTGCGCAGAGAGCGCGCCAGCCTTCGCCAGGAACTGCAGGGTGTAGGCGCCGGGCTTGGTGAACATCGCCGTCGTCGCCACCGCGTGTGCATCGGCGAACGTCACCGCGCCGGGACCGGAGACCTTGCTCCACGTGGTTGCAAAGCCCACGCCCTTCACCGTGCCGCGCAGGAACGCGACGCCCGGCTGCACCACGATGCGATCCGTGCCGGCCGAAACGCGCGGCGGGAACCTTGGCGACTTGCCGGAATCCAGCACCTGCCACTCGATGATGCCGGTCGAGAATTTTTCGCGGCCGGTCATCTCCAGCCGCAGCTTCGGCGTCGTCACCTCGGCGAACGTCGTCGTGTTGTACTTCTTCCCGGCGACGCCCAGACCGACGGCCTCGCGTACCGGCACGAAAGCCTGGCCGTCCCAATAGAGCAGCCGGCACGACGTCGGCAGCCGCACGCCGCGCGAGTCGTCCCACCAATAGACCTCGACCTGCTTCGTGCTGATCGGCTGGCTCCACTCCAACTGCACCCACTGCGTGCCTGACTGCGGCCAGTTGCCGTAGCAGTTGTGGCTATGATCGTTGATGCCCTTCGGTTCGAAGCCGTCGTTGATCGCATCGAGCGTCTCGTGGCCCGAGACGAACGACGTCGAGGGCTGTGCCAGCGGCGCGAGGTTCTGCGGCGACTCCGCCGGCTCTAGCGCCTGCGCAGCGGTGACGGACAGTTGCACCACGACCGCCATTAACAGGCTCGTTTCCAAGGCCAGCAGTCCCTGTTTTCGCATATGTTCAGCTCCGTTCTGTTTTCATTAGAACTTCGTCACGACCAGCGTCAGCAAGCTGCGCGCCGGCAGCGTTGTGGCCCATTGGCCATTGCGGAAATTGAAGGCGGGCAACGACGCGGCGTCTTCGTCAGGACTGGTGCGCCAGGTGGTTGCGGTGGCATTTTCGAAGCCGGCGGCGAGCTTCACCAGCATTTCCGCGGGCTGGTCCTGCACCGCGGCCATATGGATCACGAGCCGACGCCCGTCCGCGCTGACGAACGCCGAGGCTTTCACACCGGGCTTCGCGATGCCGGAAGCGCACGGCCCGGACACCTCCGTCGTGACGGCGCGCATCCCCGGCACGAGCGGTGCGCACCACTGGCGGAAGCCATGATAGATTTTCGTCAGCTTGTAGTCCTTGCCCCAATGCAGATGAATCAGCGCCTCGCCGCCCTCGCGCGGCGGGTAGACCCAGTCATAGGCCATCCACACATTCACGCCCTCGTTGAAGGCCTCCGTCATCGCCAGCCAATACTCGCCGGCGGAGTTGATCAGGCCCGGCGAACGATCCGCGCCGTTGAAGCTCGACTCCGTCATCCACAGCGGCCGCGTGCCGCACAGCGCGCGCAGCGCCTGCCAGCGGTGCCCGCGCCGGTCGTAGTCGTGGCAGCCGACGACATCCACAAACTTCCCCGCGCGCCGCAGCGCCTCAGGCAGATAGGTCTTGGCGCAATCCACGGCGCTCAAGACATTCGGCGCGACGAGCTTCACGCGCGGCACGTCCGGAAACCGCCGCGCCATCTCGTCAAGATAGCCGCCCACCTTGGCCAGCAGCTCCGCGTGCTGCGCCGGCGTGAGGAAATAGCCCGGCTGCGTGTGCGGCCAGTCCGGCTCGTTGCAGATGCTGAAAAACCGGATCGTCTGCCCGTGCCGGTGCATGTGGGCTAGAAACGCCCACGCGTACTCGGCAAGCTCCAGTTCCAGCCCCGGCTTCAGCGCGCCCTTTTCTTTCCCACCGCCACCGGGCGCATGGTTCGTCTTCATCCACGCCGGCGGCGTGTAGAGCACCGCATACAGCTGCATCGCCGGATTACGCTTCTTCGCCGCCTCGCAGATCCGCAGATCGTGCTCGCAGTACTTGAAATACTTTTCGTCGAACGCCGGCTTGTAGGGATCGTCGTTGTCGTTCACCGGTTCGTGATCCGGCCGGATCATCAGCTGGAGAAAATCCGTGCGGCACTTCGTGAACATGTCGTCGTAGAGCTGTTCCTGCCGCGCGAACTTCCCCGCCGCGCCGAGGCTCGTGATGTGCGCCTCGTAGAAAATCGCGCCACAGCCCATGCCCTGGAATTCCTGCCGCACCTGCTGCGGCGCCACGGTCACCATCGTCGGCTCCGCGCCTGCGGCCATCGCAAGCAAGAGCGCAGCCAAGAGCCCTGGGGTTTTCATCCGGTGCGGGCTCCTATTTCGCCGGTGAACCGAGGAGGTTGATTTCGCGGTAGACGTTGAAGCCGTGCGGGCCGTTTTCGAATTCCATGCGCACGGCGACGACGCCGGAGGCTTTCAGCGGCACGCGCAGTGCAGAGAGGCCGCCTTCGCACGGTTTCTGGCCGGTGGCGAGCTTCACGAACTTGGCAGGCTCGGCGGCATAGGCGACGAATACGTTGTAATGCTGGCTAGCGCGCGAGTCGTTGTGGCCGGAAAAAGTGCGCAGTTCGGTGAGGTCGCACGGCTGCTTGAGCTGGAAGAGAATCCAACCGCCTTTGGCATAGCCTCTGAAAGTTTTGCCATCATCCATGCTCCCGGTACCGCCGGAGCCGTTGAGCACCGTGCCGTTGAACAACACCGCCGTGGTGCCGCCGCCACCGGTATGCGAACAGTGATCTTCCACGCGCGCGAGGCAGGTGTGCAGCAGATCGTCCTTCACCACGTCTGCATCGAGCTTGGCGTCGGCCTTGGTGGGTTTCGCCTTCGCAGGCTCCACGACCTCCGGCTCCACCACGAGGGCTTGCGCGACGCGCTTGTAGGCGCTGGAGAAACTATGCTTCCCGGCTTTCACGTGCTCCGTCTTCGCGGGCAGAATCACATCGGCCTCGGTGCCGCCGGGAATCGTCACATCGAGCGCAAGTTCGTCGTCGTTCCATTTCCACGACACGGCCACGTCGCCGTGCGGCGTCGGGACGCTGCCTTTTGCCCAGGCGAGATCGCAGACCGTCGGGCGGATGGCCAGCATCTTGAAGCCCGGCGCGGTCGGCGTCACGCCGAGCACGCGCGCCGAGAGCTGCACGAGCGGCGTCGAGCACCAGCCGTGGCTCAAGTCGCCGCCCTTCCACATCTCGCGGAACGACTGCGTCTCCGGTACGATCTGCCAGCGCCGCATCTGCTGCGTGCCGTATTTGTCGAACAGCCCCGCGTGATCCAGCGCCTGGAAAACCCAGTGCATGAACCACGGCTGCGTGTTGAGCGGCGTCTCGCCCATGACCTTCTCGACAATGGGCGTGCGCTGCGACGGCGGCGCGAGATCGTAGAGCACCGCGAGCAGGTTGACGTGCGGGCTGAAGGTCTCGATGTCCTTATCGGCCGGCAGCCACTTGGACGGCTTGACGTGGGTGACAAACGGCTTGCCGTCGCGATAGAGCCCTTTGTCCGCGACCCACAGCTCGCGGTTGAACGCCACGGCGAGGGCGGCACGTTGTTGCTTATATTTTTCGATCCGCGAAGGATCGCCGGTCAGATCCGCCACACGCGACGCCATCGCCATGCCGTGATAGTAAAACGCGGTGAGATAACCCTGCCCGATCACCGCCGGCGGATGGTGGCAGCCGAAGCCGGCGATGCTCACCCAGTCCATGAACATGTAGTTCGGCGCCTCGGAGATGATGCCGTTCTGCCCGCGCCACGAGTTGTACTTGTCCATCAGCCCGTGAACATAGGGCGCCATCTCGGCCACGAGCGTCTTGTCGCCGGTGAAGTCATAATAATCCATCAGCATCTGGAGCCAGCCGATCGAGTAGCTGATGTGGAAGTTGAGATAGTCCTCGTCCTTGAGCAGCCACGCGAACTTGCGGATGTCCTGCCGCGCGAGCCACGGCTGTGCGAAGGCGTAGTAATCCACCATCGCCTCGATCAGGTAATCGCCGGGGTCGCTGATCGGCTCCTGGTGGTTCGGCGAATCTAGGTGGTGCGTCTGCAGGCAGATCTGCACGGCCCAGCGCGAGACCTTCCAGAGGCGGTTCAGCGCTTCGTCGCTGCACTCGAACGCCCCGCGATAGTCCACCGGCTGCGAGGTGAACACCGCGCCGGCGTCGAGGATTTCCACCGGCTCGGTGACGTTCTTCAATTCGACGGTGAAGGCGGGCACGATCTCCGTCATGAACGGATGTTCCAACGTTTCCTCGCCGCCGCCGAGCACGAAGGCGGCCGAGCCGTGCGCCTTGAGCGTCACACGCGCGCCTTTGCCCCCCTTGACTTTCACCTGAGGGAATCCGCTTAGCACCCGGTCGAACACCACCTTGAAGCTGCCGTCCTTCGTGAAGATTTTGTTCTCCGGCAGGCCCTCGCTCTTCAGGACCGGATAGCGCGCTTCCATCAGCGGCGGTATTTCGCTCGGGATATTCGGATCCCAGAGATTAGGGATTACCTGCGCCGCGCCCCACGCGGCATCGTTGAACTCCGGCGCCTGCCAGTTGGCAAGGCCGCCGCTCGAGGGCAACGCCCGCCACGTCGCGTCGGACTTCAGCGTGACCTTGTCCGCCTGCGCTTCAAACAGGAAGCCCGGCTGGCCGCGCGAAACGCCGCCCGGGCCTTTCCGGAAGACCTCGGCGGCGATAACATTGCGGCCTTGGTGGAGAAACGGCGTGAGGTCGCGATAATCGTAAAACCATTTGCGGGTCTGGCCGCCGGCGTAGTCGCGCCCGATGTCGGCAGGGCCGCGCGAGACCAGCTTGCCGTTGATCCACAAGCGGTACTTCATGTCGGCGCTCATCCAAGCCGCCACCTGCTTCGGTGCCTCATCGAGGTGGATCTCTTTGCGGAACCAGCCGCGGTCCGCGGCCTCGCCGGCGAGCCAGATCCATTGCGCCTGCCACGCCGTCGGCTTCGCGCAGCGGTTCTCGAAGCGGTAGCCGCGCGCCTGCACGCCCTCTGCATCCGCCACGACCTTCATCCCCGCGTTCTCGATCGGCCCGGCAGCCAATAGACGGCCTGTCAGGGCCAGGCTCACTACCGTCACTGCGGCCCAAGCGAATTTCCTGGTCATCATCTGCCCGTCCTGTTTCACGGTTTCTTCTGGTAGACGCGCACCCAGTCCACATCCATGCTCGTGCCGTCAATTTTCTCGGTGACCGGACCGGCCCACTTCATGATGGCGGAGCTCAAAAGGACCGGCGCTTCGCCTTTGCAGAATTCGTTCGGCTCGCGGCGCAGCTCCTTGCCATCGAAATAGAAAATCATTTCCTTCTCGTTCCACTCAAAACCGTAGACGTGGAAGTCGCGGCTCAAATCAATTTTCCCGGCGGCGTTTTCCGTCTGCGAAATGTTGTGCCACTGCCGGCCGTCCCAATACTGCAACACGAAGCTGGCGATCGGGTCGCTCCACTCCGCACCCTTCTTCGTGCCGCTGATCAGGTGTACGCAGCCGATTTTCTGTTTGGCGGCAAGTTCCACGGTGAGCGAGTGCTCGCCGGCTGCGTCGCCGCTGACCCAGCGCGACTCGGCATCGAGCCGTCCGTCCACCGCCTTCGCGGCGGAACATTTTTCCGAAAGTTCCGAACTGGCCGACGCCTTCGCGTGCAATGCCAGGTTCGCCGGCATCGGCTTGGTGGAGAACAACGCGGGATAGCCGGCAGGGCTGACGGCGAACGCGCGCAACTCCGTTACGCGGACGCGTCCGTGATCGCGCGCCACGAGCCGCAGCTGGTCGGTCTCGACGGGAATCTCCAACTGGAAGCAGTGCCCCGCCTGTACGCCGAGCCGGAACGACCGGCTCTTGGACGTGTGCTGGCCCGACCACTTGTGGATGTTGGTGGCGATCTCGTTCGGGAAATGTCCCTCGTTCACGTCCAGTTCGAAGCGCACCGGCGCCTCCGGCCGCTCCTTGCCGCGCGTCATCAGCCAGAAGGAATTGTTCAGGCCCGTCGCCGCGCCGTACTTGTAGCGGCACTCGAAGTAGCCATATTTGAACTGCCGCTTCGTCGACATGCTGGCCGAAGTCCACTCCTGCCCGCCACGGCTTTCCTTTTTGTTCAGCAGCCGGCACACGCCGTTCGACACCACCGCGTTCTCCCGCCAGCGGCTGCACAGGATGTGCCCGCTCGGCCCGTTTTGAAAGCCCCAGTCCTTGTCGAGGTCCGCCGTCGCGCCGTTGAACTCCTCCGACCAGACCAGTTGAAACCCTGCCGGAGGATCAGCCTGCACAAACCCCTGAAGGAACAGAAGCGCAAGGGGGATCAGAGCCATATGATTCATAGACCGCCAAATCTTCGCACGGAATGCTGTGGGCCGAGTCTCCGACTCGGCGCACCTTGGCCCGGCGCGACGAACCCAAGGCACCCCCCGGCGCACAGCCACGCTCCCCGCCGAAGCAGCGCTGCTTTGCGGCCGCACGCTATCAAGCAAATACATATGAGCATCTTCGCGGGCCGCTCGACGTTGTCAAACCCTGTTTGCGGACACATTGCGGAAAAGGAAATGTGGCCTGAATTCTCTCTCGTGTCATTTCTTCTGGTGAGTGAACGCCACACTCCACTGGCTGCCGTTGTTCTTTTGCACGCGTTGCTGCCACTCGGGCTTGGCCTCTGCGGGCGTCGCCGCCGGGCGCGGCGTGTAATAGTCACGCTGGTAAAGCGTGAAGACAGCCCCTGCGCTGCTCAGCTTCACCAGCACATAGCCGATATCGCCCCAATGACCGGTGGAGGGCAAACACAGGGTCTCAACGCCTTTTTCCTTTAGCTGTTTCCAGGTGTGCTGGTGTCCGTGAATATACGCCGCACACACGGCATTGGACGCCAGCAGCCCCGCCACGCCCGTTTCCGAGAGCGAATGATGGGCGCCGACAAAGACCGGTTTTTCGGCGTGGGCCAAGGTCGCTTGCAACCACGCCCGCTGCGCCTCGTCAAGGCGGCCATGGACAGGCCCCTCCAGACACGAGTCCAGCAGGATGAAGTCGGCGTGCGGCGTTTTGACCACCGTGACCAACCTTTCCGGCACGAGCGGCGGCGCTCCTTTCCGGTCGGGGAACACACTGAGGTACGCGGCGCGGCGATCGTGGTTCCCCAGACAGGCACTCCAGCGGAGGCCCGCATCCTCCAGCGGCTTAACCAGCTCCTTCAAAAGACGATAATCGTTTGTGGCCCCGTGGTTGAACGCAAGGTCGCCATAGAAAAGCACGTTGGCCGGACGTGGATGGCAGGCCAAAACGTCCTGCACGCATTGCGCCAAACCCGCGCGCTGGTGCGGCTGATGCGCATCCTTCGTGACATGCAGATCTGCAAACAACGCGACCAGGTTTTCATCCACCGGGACGGTGGATGCCCTGGCCAGGCAGGCGCACGCGGCCAGCAGCAGCGACGCCAGGGCTTTCCTCATCAGCAACGTTCTCATCATCTGCTTGCCCCCAAAAACATGGTTTGTCCCTGCCGTACACGAGCGCGCACCCTAAAAGACCATGGGTCTGGTTACACGGGCCGCGCGGCGATATCAAGCCCTGTCTTAGGACATTTTCCGCGCGGTAGAGAGGGTGCAGCAGGATCGACGGCCCAACACCCGCCTGATCGGTTCCCGCCGCGCCGTGGGCGCCAACGCGCGCAGGGGCGCTGTGGTTGCGGCCAGGGCCAGGCCCCCACCCCAGAATCCTCGCCACGAAAACCGATTGAGAGCGGAGGCAACCCGACCCCATAGCTCCAGGCTCCGAACGTCCAAGCCGTGCCGGACTCTGGCGAAAGCACACCGTCGTTCAATCGGCCTTGGGAGTCGCCGTAATATAGATGCGCTTCATCGTCCTCTCGAACAACAGCGCGTCATGCCAAATGTAGTAAAAGCGCTGGGCCTTGAACCACACGAGGCCGTCCATCCGGTCATGTCGCCCTGCCTGCCATGATAACCGAGCAGCGTGAGGGCCGCAGCCGGTCCGCAGCTGTAATCTGTGGTTTGTTGGAAGGTGCGGAGCGGCAGCAGCGTCAGGCCGGACTGGGAGCGGGCGGGCTGGAGCTCCAAGACATAGAAGGGGCTGCGATCAGCGGGCCTCCCACGAAACGATGAAGACCAAACCGGCCACCAAGCTGCCCGCGAACTGGACCAGCTGGGCGGTTTGCCGCCAGCCCGGGTCTTGGTCGCGCAGCTGATCCAGCGCCAAGCTCAGCAGCGTGCCCAGCACCAAGGCGACGAGCGCGATCCTGCGTAATGTGCGTCGCGAACGCTGGCGCATGCCCCAGGGCCCCTGCTACGAGCCTGCCTCAGCGGCCGCAACGGCGCAGGCACCGCCAACCGACGAGCGCGTCGCCCAGCAGAAACACCAGCGCCGCGGACACAGGGCCCAGTGAACAGCACGCTCAGGTATCGCCCCGGGCGCGGCGGAAACTGCGGCGCAGCAGCAACGCGCCAACACCGCCCAGCAAGGTGAATAGCGTAACCGGCTCGGGAATGGCCGCGACCGAGAGCGTGACATCGTTGCCATCGCCGCCGGCATAGCTGATCTGGAAGGTCTGGAGCACCTCGTTGGTGCTGGACAAGGCGAAGGTAGCGCCTTCGCTCAACAGGTTGGTACCACCCAACGAGAGCCAGCCGGTGGTCGCGCCCGCGCCATAGGTTCCAATGTCGAACAGGGTCAGTAGCGCATCGGCGGGCAGCACATCGCCCAGCAGTGCGAGGCTCCAGAGCACCGAGCCGCCGACTGTCAGGTTGGTGGCCAAGATGCGGTCATAGAGATTGGTGTCCGCTATCTCGTGGAGTACGTTGGCCCCCGCGGCCAGCGTGAGGTTGCTGAAGGTGAGGGTGCCGGGGCTGTTGCCGGGCGCGAGGAGCCCGCCCGATTGGAGCGTGACCGTATCGGCATATCCTGTGCCACGGAGGCTGGCATTGCTGCTGATGACCAGGCCATCCGCGAACAGATGGTTGCCGCCTTGCAGGGTGTAGGCGGCCGCATTCGTGCTGTTGCCCACGACGAGCGGCGCCCCGCTGGCGATCACGGCACTGCTGCTCTTGAGGGTGCCATCGAAAAAGTTGATCCGTGCCAACAGGGTTGTCGCCACCAAGGCATCGGCCTGGATCGTCCCGCCGTTGAAGGTCAGTGTGCCACGCCGGAGATCCAACACACCGGTACCGCCGCTGTTCGTCACCCAAAGTTGTCCGCCTGTCACCAGCAGCTGATTGTTCGTGGACGAGCTTGCGCTGCCCACCACCAGGCCCGCGGCACTCACGCGTCCGCCATTGGTGATGGTCAACCTGTTGTAGGCCCCCTGGTAGCCGACGAAGAGGTTCGTCTTGACCCACACGACGCCCGTGCCTTGCACCACCAAGGCGTTGTTTTGTGCGGCGGCGCCGTTGCCGATATAGAAACTGGATATATTGGTCAGCACGCCCCCGGAGTTGACGGTGGTCAGGTTGTTGGTGCCGTTGCTGCCGATATTATAGATGGCCCCCGCACTGTTCTGGACCGTTGTGTAGGTGTTGGTCAGGTTGCTGTCCATGGCGGCTGGCGCCCGGACGGCGCCGGCCAGCGCCAGGGCGAGCACCCACAGCATGTTTCCTATGGCGGATGTTCTCATCAGTGTCCTCTTTCGTGTTGCGTTTGCGTTTCTACTTTCTTGCCCCTTACGGTGTCAGGCTTGCGTCGCGCTCTCTGACTGGCCGTGGCTCCACGGCTCTTTGGTTACTACAGGTTCCGTACAGCCGGGACAAAAGTCTATTTTACTCATAAAGGAGTAGTCCGTGCCGATACCGCCGGGCGCACACCGGACTTGTGTTTGCAGGCTGGCTGCGCCCCACGCAAGGCGAGCCCCGGGGTGTCGGGCCAGAGTGCGCCAAGGACTGGCGCGCTGTTCCCGCGCCGGCGGTGGCTGGGGCACCTGCTTGGACGCCTTATCCCTTTCGGAGAACCGGACAGCCCTGGTTTACCCGGAGGCAGCAACGCGCGGTCAGTTGCCGGGGCGCACGGGCAGCCACTGCTCCGGCGGGTGCAGCAGCGTGAGGGTGAGCACCGGGCGGCGCAGACGCACAGGGCCCTGAACGATGATGTCCGCGGCCCGCTCGTTGCCCACAAACCGGCAGTTGGCAGGGGCGATGCGCAGGCGCGCCGGGCGCCAGGTGCCGGTGCACTCGCCGGTGATTTCGGCCAGGCATGTCTGGTTGGTCATGGCGGGAGAGATGGGCGGCGCGTCGGTGAACAGCCGCCAGGTTTTGTCTGTGTCGTCGAACCAAGCACAGCTCAGCTCGGCGCTGAACCGGCCGGGGCGCATGGCGCGCGCCGTGGCGGCCGGCAACGTCAAGGCCACGGGGCGGGAGGCCTCCACGTTGAGCTCCTTGTCGGGAGACCCCAGCGGGATGATCAGCCGCTCTTCGCGGACGCGGGCCCGCAGCGCAGTCAACAGCGCTTCCGTCTGCGCGAGCGCTTGTTCCGCCTCGCGATAACGGGCCAGCGCGATGCCCTGTGCCACGGCATCCAGCCGCTGGCCCACCTCATTCCCGGGAAAGCCCAGCCACGTCAGCTCGGCGAGCGTCTGGCGCAACCGGAACAAGCGCGGCGGCAAGGCGAGGCCCGCCGGGTTGGAGGGCACGCCCTTGAAGGCCGCGGCGCCTGCCTCGGCGCTGCGCAATTCCCGCATACCCTGCTCCACGCTGGGCTGGATGGCGGTGCCTTCCGTGAAATCATTCCAGGTGGCAATGAAGGCGATATCCACACGAGCGCGCTGGGCCGCATAGAACGCCCACAGTTTCCGTTGGGTGTCGCCCACGTTGTAGGCGATGTAGGAGAGGTGCCGTCCCCAGCCGGCGCAGTGGCGATTATCCATGCCGGGCAACACCGTGCCCATCCGTACCGGGAACGCGCCGCTCATCCGCCGTGCGTCCACCAGGTCCAACATGCGTTGCCGGGAGGCAAGTACATCGGCAAGGCCGGCATATTTGTCGTGCGTGCGCCGTGCTTTCAGGTCCGCGAGCTCGGGGTCATCCGCTCGGCCGGCGCGCGCATCCACCGTCCACGGGTAGACGCCGTCCAGATTGCCCGCCCACCCGTCCGCCAGCAGCTTGGTTGCGCGGTCATCTTCGGCGAGCACCAGCCGCCGGGCAAAATACGGCGGCGGGCCTGCGCCCCACGCCGCGCGCAAGCCGGCGATGTCTTCAGGCTTGAACAAGCCGCCGAACAGCAATACCAACGGCCGGCCGCCCCATACGGGTGCCGTGGGCTGGGCGTAGAGTTCCCGGCGCAGATCCTGCGCGCTGCGGTATCCCGCGGCCACACAGCGTTCCCGCGGCGCAGCCGGCCCAAGCTCGCGCGCGATGCGCCACGCCAAGGTGTGTGCGTCGCACCAGTTGGCGCCGATCATGAAGTGGAGGCGCTCCGCCACCGTGCGAAGCTGTTGCCAGACGGGGCTGCCCGGGACGCTCCATTCGACCATGAAGGCATCGATGTGCGCCGTCTTGGCCTGCAGGATCTCGTATTCGAGGTAGTCCTCGTCGAGCTGCGACTGCATACCCACCAACGGGTGCACCAGCCCGGCGAGCTGGTTCTGTCCGGCCTCGTCGAGCAGGTCGGCGTTGAACACCCAGCGCGTCTGCGCGGCCTGGCTGGCCCGCGCCGTCGCCACCTGACGCCAGGCGCCCAGCGCGCCGTCGTGCGCCCGCGTGAACCGCGGCCCGTGGTAATCCGCCACCACCAGCTTTGGCGGAGGCCCCGCAGCTTCTGCCGCGCCGCAGCACAACAGCGCCAGCAGCAGTGCGAGAGGGATCAGAGCAATATGCTTTGTAGACAGCCAGGCCATCGCACGCCACGCTGTAGGTCGAGTCTCCGACTCGGCGCACCCTAGCCAAGCACGCCGAACCCACCGCACCCACGGGCGTACGGCAACGCTCCTCGCCGGAGAAGCGCCGCTTTGCGACTGCACGCTGCCGAACAGATACATAGGTACATTTTCACGGGCCGAACGGCGACGTCAAACCCTGTTTCATGACGAATCAACAAGCTGGAGCGGCCGCATTGTCAAAAGATACTCGTCTCAACCTTCCAAGCCCGCTGGTTCAATTCACGCCACTTCACGGAAGCCGGAGGGCACTAGACGGGGGCAATTAAATTTTACCGCCACCCGTTCCAGTTCTTGGAAATATCCGCGCTTCATGCTGTTTTCCGTCTGATATTTTTCCAAACCAGGCACGAGCAGTTCCTTTTTTCGTCGCTTGTCGAGACGTGACCCTACCGCATGACCCTACCGCATGTGACCCTACCGCATGTGGTAGCCGCCGTTTACATGTCCCGAGTTTACTTCGCCGCGAGGCGCAGAGCGTTTAATTATATTATGGTCTCCGCCCATTTCTTATAGACTAGCACGATAGTTGCCGACAGCTTCGGAGGTTCGCAAATAGCGGTCGTAAATGCGCAGGCTTTTCACTTTACCCTTCATTGCGGGAGCAACTTCAAGCGCTTCGGAACCACTGACATCGCCAATGTCCGGCCCGACAGTTTTGCGCTCCTTTCCCGCCCTTTTGTCCTGCTTTGCCAAAAAGCGTCCCCAGCCAAACGGGCGCGCCACGCCGCCATCGCACAACCGGCCGCTGACGACGACCGAAATGATTTTAGGGCCTCCATCCACAATGAAAACCACGTGGCAAGGCTCGCCTGCTTTCACCACCCCGGAATCGGTGGCCCATTGCGCTGCCGTTGTGCCGTCGCTGATTTTCAATTGCAACGTTCCGGCATCTGTTGTGGTCACGGCCATTCCTGCGCCTTTCGCATTTCGCGAATCCACAAGCACCTGTCCAGGGGACAAATCGTCCAAGTTCACCCAAAGGTCCAGCGAGAATCCCCCACCCTTGGCGAGATCGGGTAATCGCGGCATGACCAGCGATCCTTTTTCCAAGGCGGCCGCATCGGCCATTAAAACAATGCCTTTCTCGGCGACTTGTCGGACTTCGTCCTGCTGCAGGAGTCCTTCAATCAAGGGTTTCTCCACCTTGAACACAGGGGCATATTCCTTGACCGAGCAGGAAATGTAATATTCGCCACCGTCGATGATCAAATCGGGATAGCTTGGCCCGCGGTCTCTGTTGTCCAAAGAATGATAGGCGACGATCTCGGGCTGCGACCATTGAATGATGCCAGCCTTCTCCTTCCCGGCAGAAAGCCAGGCGACATTTCGCCCCCCCACAGGAGCTTTTGAGCCTCGCTCCAATAAGGAATTATTGTGATACCACAAGAGGAACCGTCCATCCGGCAGACGCCAAAGAGGAGGGCAGGCGCATGGGCTTTTGAGCTTTCCTCCGCTGCTGGCATAGGTCGGGCTCTCCGGCGTGCTCCACGTGCGCCCGCCGTCGCGGCTATACGCGCTAGCCAGATAGCCGGCAGTGGTGCGATAGATGCAACACAGGTCTCCATTGGCCAGCGGCGAAATGTTGTGTTCCTGCTGGGCGGGTTCGAAAACGTCTCCCCGGATGCCCCGTTCGGTTTCCGGCAGGAGCTTCCACCGGATTTTTTCCGGGTCCGTCTCGGTCAGAAGATTGTCGGAGCGGTAGAGCCAGCCCTCCTCCATGCGCTTGGAGGGCTTGGAACTCATGCGGGTGAAACCAAAGACCACATCCTTCCCCACGACCTCCGGTTTGTCGATGCCCCAAAACTGAAGCACCCTGCCACCCCAGGCATTGTTGCGGTCCAAGGCAGCCGCGGACATCGGAAGGCGGAAACGCTTGTCCGACCAGGTCTTCCCTCCGTCGTCGGAGTATTTGAAGACATACCATCCCAGCAAGGCCGTGTGGATTTTTTGGGCCGAGGGCTTGCCATCGATATCCTTGATGTGGTCACCGTTATAGTCATAGAAGACATAGATTCGGCCGGATGGAACGATGAACGGCACCACCCACGACGCTTCAGGACCACTCCCAGGTTCGATGTCAACGAGCGGCGACCAAGTCCGGCCCTTGTCGCTGCTGATGGTTGCAACGACATGCTGGCCCGGCTGGCTCTCTCCGCCCGGCCCCGTGGTGAGCGTGCAGACCCAGTCCCCGTTTTTGTTTATGACGATGTAAGGCTGGTCCACATAGCCTTCCTTCGGAATAAGATGGGCGTTTTGAAGATTGCGCGGATCCTGTGCCTGCGCGCAAGATAAACTGGCGGCAAGGCCTAAAATCAAAAAGGGGTTCATGTGCTGTTTGTTCTTTTTAACCTTTTAGGAATGGTTCCAGACCCCCAACGGGTTTAGGGAATGCATCCAGATAAGTAATTGCTTCGGCGCGCCCACCGGGGGAGCGACGCTTTTCGACCGCACTATGAAGCTGAAAGACCATGCGTTCATTTTTACGCAGCACCCCGCAAAAGCGAGCTTTTTAGAGCAAATTTTCGCGCGGGAGAGAGGGCGCGGGAGGACAAGACGGGTACGGGGCGTTTAGCGACTCATCCGTAAACGGGGCCGGGATCATACTGGTCATAGTCCGGGAAGACCTGCCATCTGCGGTGGAAGCTTGGTCGTTTATTTCTTCTCGTAGAACCGGACGTATTCATATTCCGCGGCGGCGGGGAGCTTGGTGTCGTCCACGGCCTTGGTCTTGCCGAGCTGCGAGGCGATGGTGGTCAGCCAGATGTGGTGGTCGCCGTGCGGGAACTTCGTCGCGTCCACCGTCTGCACGACCTTGCCGTCGAAGTAATACTTCACGAACTCCGGCGTGAACTCGCAGCCCCAGACGTGGAAGTCCGCCGCGAGGTCCGGCGTCTTGACGCCTTTGCCGCC
Source organism: uncultured Lentisphaerota bacterium (assembly GCA_903912445.1). GTDB lineage: Bacteria > Verrucomicrobiota > Kiritimatiellia > CAIQIC01 > CAIQIC01 > DP16D-bin41. Next base: position 21,200 of record CAIWHP010000055.1, on the reverse strand, counting down.
AAAGGTCTTGTGCGGCTTCGGGTTCCACAGGTGGGTGTTGACACCGTAGCCATGCAGGTTGACCGAGTCGTTTTCGCAGCAGTCGAGCTCGAGCACCGTCGCGTCCGGCGCGGTGCCGCCCTTGCCGTCGTGCTTCATCATCCAGAACGACGTGTGCCAGCCCGCTCCGGGCGGCACTTTGAATTTCGATTCAAAGTAGCCGTATTTGAAGGCCTGCTTGCTGATGAGGCCCGCGCCGGTGTAGTGCTTGTCGCCGGCTTCTTCCTTCTTCACGTTCAACCGCAAATTGCCCTCGGCCACAGTGACGTTCTCCGGCTTCTGCGTGCTCCAGTGCTTGCTGTCGGTGCGATAGACCCACTTGGTCGTGTCCACCGCCTTGCCGTCGAACTCGTCGGACCACGCCAGCTTGTACCCCGCCGGCGGTTCGGCTTGCGCAGCGCACGCTACGGCAACGACGGCCATGATCGTCCAGCCTCTCACGCGTTTCCTTTCAGAAGCTTCGCGGCTTCTCCCGTTTGATGCACCTTCAGCCCCCACAACAGCAGCCAGGCCAGCGGGTGCAGGAACGCCATGATCAAAAACCATTTCCCGTAGCCGACACCCTGCACCAACTCCAACAACCCGCCAAACACCGTTTTGATGCCTTGGTCCAGAAACCCGGCCGGCTTCGTCGAGGGCCCGGACACCATCACGGCCACGATCGTATTCATGATAATCCCGCCCAGCGTGCTGCCGGCAGCCACAACGCTGAACACGGTGCCAAGGGAATGTTTCGGCACCACGTCCACGACCAGCGAGCTGATATTGATCAACCACGCCAGCGCGGCGCACACGGTCACCCCGGTCAGCACCAGCGCCGCCTGCATCCCGGTCACGCTGGCAATCAAGGGCGACAGCGGCAAGAGGCACGCGCACCCGAGCATCACCCACAACCGGCTCGCCGCGGGCGCCACGCCGCGCTTGACCAGCCAGCCCGAGAGCCAGCCGCCCAGCAGGCTGCCCACCCCGGCCGCCGCATACACGATCCAGGTGATTGTCAGCTGCTCCTGCGCCAGACCGCGGTCCGTGTGCAGGTATTTTGGAAACCAGAACTGATAAAAGTACCAGACGGGATCCGTCATCAACCGCCCCACCAGCAACAGCCACGTCCCCTTGAACGCCAGCACCTGCCCCCACGTCCACGGCCGCTCCGGCGCCGCCCCGGCCACCGGCGGATGGCCATCCTCGATCAACGCCAGCTCCTGCCCGGTGAGCAACGCGCTCTGCCGGGGTTGCCGGTACAGCAGCAGCCACGGCACCAGCCACACCAAGCCCAGGCCACCCGTCAAGATGAACGCCATCCGCCAGCCCGCCCCCTCGCCAAGAAACTGCGCCAGCCAGGGCAGCTTCTCCGCGTAGGGATAGGCCGCCAGCGGAATCACCAGGTACGGCGCCACGGTCGCCCCGATGGTCGCCCCCATGGTGTACAAGCCGATGGCCAGCGCCCGCTCCCGCGCCGGAAACCATTCCGCCACCGCCTTCGACGCCGCGGGCCAGACCCCCGCCTCGCCGAGGCCCAACGAAAACCGATACGCGCCCAGCGACGGCGCCGAGCGCGCCGCCGCCGTCAACATGTTCGACACCGACCACCACCCCACAAAGATGAACATCGCGAACCGGGTCCCGAGCTTGTCGGCGATTTTGCCGGAGATCAGATACGAGAGGGTGTAGGCGACGAGGAAGATGTTGACGATGTTGGCGTACTCGCGGTCATCCAGCTTCAGGTCGTGCTGAATGGTCGGGGCCAGCGCCGACAGCGTCTGGCGGTCCACGTAGTTCAAAACCGCCGCCAGAAAGATCAGGGCGATCACCCACCAGCGCAGATGCGGTATCTTGATCACGCCGCACTCCTGCTGGCGCATCGTGCCAGCCCGTCTGTCGTTATGCTAACCGCTCTCATGTCGCTATCCGCCCGGGTCCTTATCCAAACCGTGGGAACGCGCCACACTACCCTTTCCAAGCCTTGGAAAAGAAGCTCATTCCTTGTTCCAAGCCTTGGAAAACCCAGCCGCGAGCGCGTGCAGGGCCGCCCCAACCTGGCCCGATGGCGCCCCGCGCCATGTGCTTATGGCGCGAGCTCGACGCAGAGCACGTTGGCATACTGGCCCGGCGCGGTCGCCGGCAGCGCGACGTTCAACACATCGCCGGCCTGCGTGACGGCGAGCGGCTTGCGCGCGGGGTCGGCGAGCAGATAGGCTTTGGCGGCCTTGCCCTTCAGCTCCTTGACGGAGAATGTCTCGCCCGGCCACTTGAGCAGGCAGAAGAACAGCTTGCCCACCTGCCCTGAACCTGTCGAAGAATCCTTCGTGGTGCAACGCCAATCGAGCGCGCCGACGGTCTTGGGGTGGCCCTTCTTGCCCTTGGGCAGCGGCTCGGCCGTGCCAAGCTCGTAGCCGAACGCGCTCGGGTGGCTGCCGTAGATCGCCTCGCCGTTGACCTGCATCCACTCGCCAACCTGCGCGAGCCGCTCGACGCTCGGGGCGGGGATCAGCCCTTCCGCGGTGGGGCCGACGTTGAGCAGATAGTTGCCGCCCTTGCTGGCGATGTCGCAGAGGTTGTTGATGAGCGTCTCGGTGCTCTTCCACTTGTCGTCGTAGCTCTTGAAGCCCCACGTGTCGTTCATTGTCATGCAGGTTTCGAAGTCGCGGTCCTTGAAGCCGCCGGCGGGGATGTACTGCTCCGGCGTCTCCGTATCGCCTTTGAAGCCGCCGCCGAGGCGGTTGTTCGTGATGATGTTGGGCTTGAGCGCCTTGACCACCGCGTTGAGCTTCGCCGCGTTGTCCGTGGTGATCTGGCCCGACGTATCCCACCAGAGCACGGCCGGAAATTCGCCGTAGTTCGAGAGCAGTTCCTGCACCTGCGGCACGGCGACCTTGTCGATGTAGTTGGTGTAGTTGCCATCCTGCGCGGCCTTGTCCCAGTGGCCACCGGAGGCGCCGCCGCCGGGATGGTGCCAGTCCTGGTTTTGCGAATAGTAGAAGCCCAGGAGCAGGCCTTCCTTGCGGCAGGCCGCGGCCAGTTCCGCAAGCGGATCGCGCTTGAACGGCGTCGCATCATGGATGTTGTAGGGGCTGGCCTTGCTGGGGAACATCGCGAAGCCGTCGTGGTGCTTGCTGGTGATGACGATGTACTTCATCCCCGCGGCCTTGGCGATCTTGACCCATGCCCCGGCATCGAACTTGACCGGGTTGAATTCCTTGGCGTACTCGGCGTAGCGCGCGACGGGAATTTTCCCGCGGTTCATGATCCACTCGCCGATGCCGGCGACCTGCTTGCCGTCATAGGTGCCCGCGGGCACGGCATACAGCCCCCAGTGGATGAACATGCCAAATTTGGCCTCGCGCCACCAACCCATGCGCGCGTCGCGCTGCTCCTTGGTTTGCTCCGGTTGCGCCGCCGCGTCCGCCGCCCGCGTCACGCCCGGGGCCAGCACGCCCAGACACGCACCCATCAGCACCGCCTTCAACAGCTTCATGCCCTTGCTCCTGTTTGGTTGGCCCCTCAACAACAGGCACGCTAGCCGCGCCCCCACCCGTGCGGAAGAGCCAATCTTGATCACTTGCTATCAATTCTTGACTTCACAAGGCGCGGTTTTCTGGCACACTGGACGCTGATGGAACTGGAGCTACCATGAACGAAGGCACCCCGCCGCCGCCCGAAACCGGTCGCTACAAAGCCGTCGAAGCCGCCGGTTGGACCGCCGGGCTGACCGCCCTGTTCATCACCGGCGCGCTGTCCGCCAACCCGACGTGGCCCATGGCGTTTGGCGCCGCTGCGATTGCCGCGATGGTCGCGACCGTCTGCTACTTCATGTTGAAAAAATAACATGTCCCCGACGCGCCATGCCGAGCCGCCCTACTTCAGCGCGCAGGTCTCCGCCGCACGGCGGTTCTATCTGCAGCTCAACGCCGGCGCGGGCCGCGCGCTCGCGGTCGTCAGCGGGGGCTGGGAGCGCTGCCTGCCGGACTACCGCATCCGCCGGCGCGGCTTCCCCCACCCCGTCATCGAGTTCGTGGCCCACGGCGCGGGCACGCTCCTGCTGGACGGCCGGAGCTACGCGCTGCGGCCCGGCACCGTCTTTGTCTACAGCCGCAACCATCCGCACACGATCCGCACCCACCCGGCGGCGCCGATGCTGAAATACTTCGCCGTCAGCGCCGGCGCCGCGGCGCGCGACCTGTTGCGCGAGTGCCGGCTGGAACCCGGCGCCATCGTGCAGATCGCCCACGCCGACCGGGTGCAGCAGGTGTTCGACGACCTCATCAACTATGGCCTCGGCGACCATCCCAACCGCCCGCGGCTGTGCGCCGTGGCGCTGCAATACCTGATCTTGAAAATCGGCGACCTGGCCATCCCCTACGGCGAAAGCGACCAGCCCGCGTTCGCCACCTACCAGCGCTGCCGCCAGTTCATCGCGGAAAACTTCCTGCGGACCAGGACGCTGCAGGAAGCCGCCGACGCCTGCCACGTCAACGCGTCCTATCTGTGCCGCCTCTTCCAGCGCTTTGGGCGCGAGCGGCCCTACCGCTACCTGCAACTGCTGCGCATGAACCACGCCGCCGACCTGCTGCGCAACCACAACCGGCTGGTCAAGGAAGTGGCCCAGGAGCTGGAATTCGAGAACGCGAACAATTTCTCGCGCGCCTTCCGCCAGTGGTTCGGCATCCCGCCGGAACGCATGCTCCGCGCGCGGGAAAAAATCCCGGCCCCCGCCCCGCGCCCCCGCCCCCGCGCCTCGCGCGCGTGCTGATTTTATCGGCGCCGCTCCCGTTCACAACAGCAGCTCAACCCATGCTTTGCGGGCGGGGGTTTCCAGCCCCGCGCGCCCCATCCAACCACCGGCACCGCTACACGCCGCGCCATCGCCACGCGTTTTCCAAGCATGGGGCACCAGAACCGTGACTTTTCCAAGCCTTGGGGAAACCAGCGTTCCCCGTTTCCATGGCTTGGAAAAGCCCTGCAGCGGCGAGAAATAAACTTGTGCCGCGGGGGGATTCCGCTTAAAAACACGACACGTTTTGACGAAAGGACAACAGGCCATGGCTAAAAACGAAGAACTGTTCAACGCAATCTGCAAGGGGCAGCGCAAGCTCGTCGAGGAGATCGTCAATCAGGCCGTCGCCGGCGGCGCGAGCGTCGTCGAGTTGCTGAACGACTCGATGATCCCCGCCATGCGCAACATGGGCGACAAGTTTTCCAAGAACGAGGTCTATGTGCCGGAGATGCTGATCGCCGCGCGCGCCATGGCCGCCGGCCTCAAGATCATCGAGCCGATCCTCGTCAGCGCCGGCCACAAGCCGCTCGCCAAGGTCTGCATCGGCACCGTCAAGGGCGACCTGCACGACATCGGCAAGAACCTCGTCGCCATGATGCTCAAGGGCGCCGGCTACGAAGTGGATGACCTCGGCGTGGATTGCGACGCGGCCAAGTTCCAGGCCGCCGTGGACCGCGGCGCGCAAGCCGTCCTGTGCAGCGCGCTGCTGACCACGACGATGCCCTACATGAAGACCATTACCGAGGCGCTCAGGACCTCGACCGCCAAGGTCGTCATTGGCGGCGCGCCCGTCACCCAGCAGTACGCCACCGAGATCGGCGCGGCCGGCTACGGCGCCGACGCCAACGACGCCGTCAAGGTGATCGACCAGCTCCTCGGCGTCCGCGCCTGATCAAAGGCGCAGCGCAGGGCAAGGTCACAGAGCCAACGCTCTGTGACCTTTTGTTTTGTGAGCTTCCCCAGCCCGGCAGCGGCACTACGCTCACGCCGTCGCGCCTTCGTTTTCTGCGCGCGCAGCTTCTTCAGTTGAAATCGGCCGCATTTCGGGTTTAATCCGTGCATGCCACTCCATATCCAGCTCGGCAGCCGGCGCGTAAGCATCGCGGCCGAGGCGCACCCCACGCTGGCCCAGCTACTGGAGCGCGCGGGCCTCCACCTCAATCTCCGCTGCGGCGGCGAAGGCATCTGCGGCGGCTGTCGCCTCCAGCTGGCGGAGGGCACCTTCCACGTCGACGGCGTGACCCTGACGCTGCCCGCGGGTTCCCGGCACGAGGCCTTCGCCTGCCAGACCCGGGTCCTCAGCGCCGATGGCGAAATCATCGTGCCGGCCGGCTCGCTGCTGGAGACCGGCGGCCAGATCGTCAGTGAGTTCCATGCGCCGAACGCGAACTCCGCGCAGACCACGAGCGCCACTGCGCCGCTGGCCGCCGCCGTCGATATCGGCACAACCACCGTCGCGCTCGTGCTGCTCGATCCCGCGACCGGCCATATCCTCGCGCGCGCCTCGCAATACAACCAGCAGATCCGCAAGGCCGATGATGTCGCCTCCCGGATTTCGTTCTGCCGGACGGAAGCGGAGGTGCGCGTGATGCAGGAGCTCGTCATCGGTCAAACGATCAACCCGCTGCTCGCCGAGGCGTGCGCCGCCGCCGGCGTGCAGACCGGGCGCGTCGAGCGCCTCGCGGTCGCGGGCAATACGGTGATGGAACATCTCTTCCTCGGCCTGCCGGTGGAAAGCATCGGGCGGCTGCCGTTCAACGCCGTGCGCCATATTCATCCGCCGTGCGAGGCCGCCACGCTTGGGCTCGCGATGCGTCCGCGCGGCAGTGTGGACGTGGTGCCCTCGGTCGCTGGCTACATTGGCGGCGACATCGTCGCTGACATCCACGCTGCGCACCTGCTCTCGCGCGGAGGCGAATCCGTGCTTGTGGATGTGGGCACCAACAGCGAAATCGTCTATGCGCAGGGTGGCCGTCTGCTCGCCTGCGCCACCGCGGCCGGCCCCGCCTTCGAGGGCGCGGGATTGCTCCACGGGCGTCGCGCTTCGCCCGGCGCCATCGAGCATGTGCGCTGCGATACCAAACTCGATTTCCAGTGCGACGTGATCGGCGGCGGCAAGGCCGACGGCATCTGCGGCTCCGGCATCATTGATTTCCTCGCCGTGGGTTTCCGCTGCGGGCTGATCAACGCGCATGGCCGCTTCGATATCGAGCGGCTCCAGCACGCGGGCTGTTACGCGCAGAGCCCCCTCGCCCGCGGCAGCAGCCACGCCTGCGTGCTCGTGCCCGCCGCCGCGAGCGCCAACGGCCAGGCGGTCGTCGTCACCGAGCGCGACATCGAGCAGGTGCTCAAGGCCAAGGCCGCGACCTACGCCGGACTCAAGACCCTGCTGACCCTGCAGGGCCGCAACGTGCGCGACATCCCGCGCTTCGTGCTCGCCGGCGGCTTCGCGCGCCATATCGACCTCGCCAACGCCATCACGCTCGGCCTGCTGCCGGACCTGCCGCTGGAGCGCTTCGAGGTGCTCGGCAACGGCTCGCTCGCCGGCGCCTACCTCGCGCTCACCGACGCCGCCGCGCTGCTCGCGATGGAGCACATCTCCCGCCTGCCGCAGGCCATCGAGCTCAACCGCACGCAGGACTTCGAGGACAACTTCATCGACGCCCTGCTGATCCCCAACCTGAACACGGAAGAATTTCCGTCAGTGGAAATCCACTCATGAAACTGAAACTTGTCAGTTGCGAAATTTTCTTCCGCGAAGTCTGCGCGGTCGCCGCGCGGTCGCCGCACCGGATCGACGTGAGCTTCCTGCCCAAGGGCCTGCATGACCTCGGCGCGGCGCCGATGCTGCAGCGCGTGCAGGCGGCGGTGGATGCCTGCGGCGGCGAAAGCTACGACGCGCTCCTCCTCGGCTACGGCCTGTGCAACAACGGGCTCGCCGGGCTGACCGCGCGCTCCGCGCCGCTGATCATCCCGCGCGCCCACGACTGCCTCGCGCTGTTCTTCGGCAGCCGCCAGCGTTACCAGGCCTATTTTGACCAGCATCCCGGCACCTACTTTTTCACCACCGGCTGGATCGAACGCGGCGAAGCCTCTGGCGATCTCAAGCAAATCTCCATCGGCCACCAGATGGGCATGGATAAGACCATGGAGCAACTGATCGCCGAATACGGCGAGGACAACGCGCAATTCCTGCACGAGACCCTTTGCGCCCCGCCGCAGAACTATAGCCAGTGTACCTTCATCGAGATGGGCGTCGAACCGGACGGCAGCTTTGAGCAGCAGGCACGCGACCGCGCCGCCGAGCATGGCTGGAAATTCGACAAGGTGCGCGGCGACATGCACCTGCTCGAACGCCTCCTCAACGGCCCGTGGGACGACGACGATTTCCTGACCGTCCCGCCCGGCCACCGCATCGTGGCCCGCTACGACACCGACATCCTCGCCACCGAACCGGCGGCCTGAACCACCCCGCTTCCAAGGACTGGAAAATACGGCCACTCCGCTTCCAGTCTCTGGAAATTTTGCCGGCGCTCCTTCGTCCCGTCAACGGCCGGCCGGTTTGCCCCCGCTACCTAGCGTGGCTAGGCAGCGGGGAGATACTCGTAATTATTCATGGCTCATGGATTCGATGCGGCGGCCACTCAAGGTGTGACCAAGGAATCCGGTGTGTCCCGCAGGGACAACACGAAAGCAGGCCCAGCGCCGGACAGGCACGGACCAAGGTAAAGTCCCGTGGGGAGGAATGAATCTGGAGAACTTGGCCGCCGCTGCAGTTCGCAGTGCAGGTGCCCAGTTCGGATGAACCCTTGAGCCCGGGCAAGCTGTCCATGCCGCGCGGTGCAAGGCTCATTCCGCGGCGGTCTTGAAACAGTTCTGCAGGACGCGGAGGCCTTCGAGGGCGCGCGGGCCGGGACGCAGCAGCAGGCTGTTGTCGAAGCCGCTGTAGATTTTCTTGTTCTTCACCGCCGGCAGCACCGACCAACCGGGCCGGGCGGCGAGGCGCCCGGGCAACTGCTGCGCATCGGCCATATAGAAGCACAGCACGATCTCCGGCTGGCGCGCGACCAGCCACTCTGTCGAGATGGCGTAATAGTCGCGCGCCGACACGTCGCCCAGGTTTTCGCCGCCGGCGAGCGTGATCAACTCGGCCAGAAACGTTTTTTTGCCGCAGGTCATCGGCGGGTCGCTCCAGAACTCCGCATAAACCCGCGGCGGCTTGTGTTGGGTCCCGATCCGCTTGCGCGCGGCGGCGATACCGTCGGCGATCTGTTGGGCGAGCGGCTCCGCGACGCTCGCGCGCTGCAGCAGCACGCCGAGCCGGCGGATCGCAACAGGGATATCGTCGAGCGAGCGGCACGCGATGCGTTCGCGGCGCAGCCCGAGCTTGGCGATCTGCCGGCCGATGGCTTCGTCCTCCAGCGCCACATCCACCACGAGGGTCGGCCGCGCGCCGAGCAGCTTCTCCAGCGACGGCACGCCGAAATCGCCGATCACCGGCACTTTTTTCAGCGGCTCCGGCGGATAGTCGCAGGCGCTCGTGCGGCCGACGAGCTGGTCCGCCGCGCCGAGCGCGCAGATGATCTCGGTCAGGTTCGGCGCGAGGCTGATGACGCGCTCGGCGGCGCTTGCAGTCACAAGTCCAAACAGCAACCAGAATGTAGGAACGGCGCGACGCGCCGTCCGCATCCCGTACATAGACGGACGCCGCGGCGCGGCGTCCCTACCGACCAAATGTAGGGGCGCAGTCTTGCTGCGCCCAATGTGCGTTGCTTCCCGGAACCGGGCACAGCAAGTCTGCGCCCCTACCCAGCCGGATTTCATTTCTCCACCTTCCGCACGGCTTCTGTCGAGTCGCCACCGAGGTCGAGCTTGAGGAACGCGGCGTTGGTGGAGAGGTTCTGTTGCAGCGCCGGCGTGAGGTCGAGCAGCGCGGTCTGGTGGGTCATCCGCACGTCGAGGACGTGGCCGCCGTGCTGGCGGTCGGCGGTGATGAAATGCAGGTGCCAGCCGGCGACGTTGAGTTCCTTGGCAAAGATCGGAAAACGGAAGCCGAGCAGCGTGCCGCGCACATTTTTCCATTCAAAGGTCGGCTGCGTCTTCACGATCTCCGTCAGCAGACGGAACGGCTTCGTCTGCCGCGGCACGCTGCGGGTTTTGACATAGGCGAAGGTGCCGTCGAGGCGCAGCGCATAGACCAGGTTGGCGGAGGGCAGTTGCTGATCGAGCGCGGCGGCCAGCCCGGCCATGCTGCCAGCCGTCAGGTTGCTGACCGCGAGATCGGTATCGAAAAAGGTGACGCACGCGAACGGCGTCTTCTCGCTGCTCACAACAGGCACCACGTTGCCGTCGCTCTGGGCACGGTAACAGCGGCCGTCGAGCACGATCATCTCGCCATCGAGCTGGTCGAACGTGCCGAGCCCGAGATCGCCGCGCGCGAGCACCTCGGCGCAGGACCACTCGCCGTCATAGAGGCCGGCAAGCAGCGCGGGGATGGTGGAGTACTGCGTGAGCAGCTCGCGATCCACAGCGCGCGCCCCACCGCTCGTGAGCGCGAGCAGGAGCAAAGCCGACAGGCAAAAACTTTTCATGAGCGCGAGCATAGCGGATGCCTCCGCCGAAAGCCAAACGCTTTGCAGGCGGCACGCAACAGCTTCCCGCCCCGTCGGGTATAAAGCTGGACTAGTCCCCGACCGTTCAGCTAATGTTTCTCACATGATAAATCACGGTTTTACATCAGCACGAGCAACGGCGCTCCACCAGCCAACGCGCCCAGGCAAGTTCTTATCCTGCGGGGTAAAAGCGCTGCTGCCCATCATGAGCCTGTTGTTCATAACAGGTTGTGCGTCAACCCAGCAACTGGCGCCGCGACCGGATGCCACCAGCAATCCCACCCTCGCCTATGTTCAGATAGAACGTTCGCTGGGGTTTGCAGCTTGGGCGAATGGCATCCGGATTACAGATACCGGGACGTTTATTGGTGATATAGGTCCTAATGGAACGCTTTTTTGGTACAGGAAACCGGGACCGATGAGCATCAGTTCTGCGCCCAAGGTCAGCCTGGGTGATTTTGAGGCCCTTAATCTGACCACGGAACAGGGCAAACTCTACCGGATCAAAGCGGCAGTTCCTTTTTGGTATCCAGCTTCTAAAAGCGCCTTGTATGTGATCGGCGTTAACGCCTTCTAGTCCGGGTTGCAGGCCCCCACACTCAAACGCTCCGCCCCATCCCTCCGGGCGGCGTGGGATCCACTGCGCCGCGCTTTGACCAGATAAGAAACTGCTTTGGCCTTGTGCGACCGCGCGCGGGATTCCATTGACGCGGGCGCCGCGAGCGGGTTTGATAGCACCGTGATGCGTAAGCAGCTTTTATCACTCGTCCTGCTCGGCGGCGCTCTGGGCGCGACCGCGGGCGACCGGCTCGCCGATCCGGCGGTGGATGCCTACAACGTCCGCGTCGGCTCTCAGGCGTTCGGCACGCTCTATAAATTCACCGACCAGGACGTGACGGTGGAGCAGGCCGGGCGGCTCGTCGCGATGGGCAGCGACATCCTCAAGTTCACCCTCTCCGCCGGCAAGCGCGGCAAGGAACCCAAGACGCTGGCCGCGTGCGTGCAGGCCAACACGAACTATCTGCGCCTGTTCGAGATGCCGTTCCGCCATTACTTCGCGTGGACCTCCGTCGCGGGGCACAGCAACGGCGGCTACTGGCACAAGGGTCCGAGTGCCGCCGAGGAGCGCATCGAGCGCGACGAGATGCGCGAGTTCGCGAGCTGGCTGCTCACGCGCTACAACGGCACAGGGAAGAAATTCTATCTCGGCAACTGGGAAGGCGACTGGCTCCTGCTCGGTACCGCGCAGCGCGGCACGAACAATCCCGCGCCGGCCGCGCTCGCCGGCATGCGCGGCTGGCTCAATGCGCGTCAGCAGGGCATCGACGAGGCCAAGGCTGCCACGCCGCACACCAATGTAGACGTGTTCTGCTACGTGGAGGTCAACCGCGTGCGCGACGCCATGGCGAACAAGCCCGGCCGCAACATCCGCCTCGTCAACGCCGTCCTGCCGTTCGTCACCAACCTCGACTACGTCTCCTATTCCTCCTACGACATGCAGAACCTGAAGGAGCCGGAGCTGGTCAAGACGCTCGACTATCTCGCCGCGCATCTCCCTACCAACAAGGCGACGGCAATTCCCGGCCGGCGGGTGTTCGTCGGCGAGTACGGCTTCGGCGGGGGCGGCCACACCCCCGATGTGCAGGAGGTCCCGACGCGCGAATATCTCGCGCGCCTGCTCCGCTGGGGCGTGCCGTTCGCGCTCTTCTGGCAGGTCTACAACAACGAAAAGGGCAATCACTTCTGCCTGATCGATCCCGCGGGCCAGCCGACGCCGTGCTACCACCTGCACCAGCGCTTCATCAACGCCGCGCGTTTGCAAGTGGCCGAGTTCAAGCAGGAGCGCGGGCGCCTGCCGACCGACGCCGAGTTCGTGGCGCTCGCCGGCCCGCTGCTCGCGCAGCCGCTGCCGCCGCCCGTGCGCTTCACGCTCGCGCACGAACCACCGGGCCAGCCCGGCCCCGGCAGCCTGCTACTGCGCGCGACGCTCACGCAGGGCCTGTACGGGGACCAGCCGGCCCAGATCCGCGCCTACTGGGGCCTGCGCGACGGCGGCACCGCAACCAACGGCTGGGAGCACGTCGAGGAGGCGGGCCAAAACACGCGCTTCGGCGCGGCGCGCTTTTCCGCGATGCTGTTTGATATACCGGCTCGCACGAAAATTTTCTACCGCTTCCAGGCCAGCACGCCCGATGGCTCCGCGTGGGCCCCCGCCACCGGGGAGTTTCTGCCGCCCGCGCAGTGACGGGATACGGGGTTCCCATGAAACAGGTCGATGTCGCGGGGCGGGAATCATCCCGGACTTGCGCAAGTCCGAGATGATTCCAAACAGTGGAAATGTTGACGCGGTTTTAAGGGGTTCCTGAAAACCACAGTTAGATTTCGGCCTGGCTGGCAAGGAGCGGCAGCACTCTTGCCGCCGGGGTCAGAACGGTGGCGGCAACTCGGCGCGTGCGAGGCGAGGGCCTGGATGGACGCCGGAGATGTGTCCATGCCGTGTCACCTCAAGACGGCGGCAGGAGTGCCGCCGCTCCGCGGTGCCAGCGCGATAACTTCGACGCCCATTTCAGGAGCCTTGGAATCGTGCGCAATGCCGGTAGACTGCGCGCATGCGCTGGCTATGTTTAGGGCTGCTGATCTTGGGCGCGGGCTGCGGGCTGCTGCCGGAAAAGTTGCCGCCCGACGATCCGCGCGTGGCGGAGCTGCTCGCAGTCGTCGCGGCGGCGCAGCATACGGCGCTGGGCTTCACGCGGATCGATACCAACTGTGTCTTCAAGCTGGAGATCGCCCGCCGCGGCGGCGCCTATGACCGGATGCTCCACATCTACGGCAAGACCTCGCGCACCCTTGCGTTCCGACAGACGCTCCGCGGCTGGCGCTGGATCCACGAGCAGGAAATCTTCGAGGGACCCCGCGACTACACCAACGTAGACGGAACGTTCAGGGAATCCATCTGCCTGACCTATGAGCGCGAACGCGTGGCGCACTGGCGCACGAACCAGCTCAACATCAGCTACAGCGGCGACGACCTGCAATTGGCCCACCCGCGCGAGTTGATCCTGGCGGATGTGTTGCCGGTGCTCGCCGCTTGGGGCCACGACATCAGCACCGCGCCGCCCAATGCGCTGGCCGTGCGGGCGGCGATCACCGACAGCGTTGAAAAGCGCAACCGCATCAGCAGCGTGCCCGATCCGTTTCGCGCGGTGCTGGCGGTGGAAAGCCCGGCGGGCATCGGCCGCGCACGCCTGACACCCGGCCTGGCCGGTCGCTGGCCGGAGCGCATCGTTTTGCGGCTGCGGCTGGCGGCGCTGGAGTCGTTCGAAGTGAGCAACGGCGCTGTGAAAATTCTCACCGGATTCAGGAGCCAGCCGCCCTTCGCACAGACGGCGAGCGTCAGCAGCACCGGCGAAAAGACGATCGGCGAAGCCAGCCCTTACTGGGTCTTCGCGCGACGGGACCGCGGCGAGAATTTTTTTGAGCTGACGCTGCCCGCCGCGCTGCTGAAGGACGCCCCGGCCGCGCTGGACATCCAGTGGGTGGATTACCTGCGCTGAACCGCGCGGCGCAACCGCCTCAGTCGTGGAAGAAAACCATCTTTTTGACTTCGATACCGCGGATGGCGGCGAGCTTGCGCTCCAGCGTCTTGGCGGTCTTATCCGGCGCGACCACCTCCAGCAGCACCAGGCCGTTCGGCGAACAAAAATCCGCGCCGGTCTCGTGCAGGCCGAGGCGCGTCTTGATGTGGCAGCCGTAGTCGGTGAACACCTGCTGCACAGCCGTGGCGCGGCGCAGGCGGTCGGTGATGTGGATACCGAGGATGACGTGCTTATCCATGTTCTTTTTCATAGTGCTGCTCCTGTCGCGATGGCACGATGCCACACAGTTCCGGCAGTCTCAATCCCGAAGTGTCGGCCGGATGAGGTCCGTGAGAATCTCATAGCCGGCGGCTGAGAAATGCAGCTGGTCGGCCACGAACAGCTCCGTCCGCGGCAGTCCGTCGGCCCCGAGGACTTTGCCCCAGTTTTCCACATAGACCAGGCGCGGGGTTTGCTTGATGTAATCGCGGATAAGCGTGTTCGCCGCCTGCTCGCGGTCGCGGTTTTTCCAGCGCGCGGGCGTCGGGTTCTGGCCGACGAAGACGATCTTCACGTCCGGCAGCTTCGCGCGCACGGTGCTTACGAACGCCTTGAAGTCGGCGCAGACCTGCTCTGGGGACTTGCCCGCGTGGATGTCGTTGCCGCCGGAGCGCAGCACGATCAGGCGCGGCGCGCAAGGGATGATGATGCGCCCGGCGAAGTGGGCGGCGTCGGCGATGTGCGAGCCGCCGAAGCCGCGGTTGATCACGCGGTGTTCCGGAAAATCCTGGGCGAGCGTCTTCCAGAGCCGGATGCCGGAGGAGCCGATGAACAGCACTGCCTGCTGCGGAGGCGGGTTCGACTTGTCCGCGCGCTCGAACGCAGCCATGTCCTTTTCCCATTTCGCGAAATTATTCGTCACGGCAGCGCCGCACGTCCCGGACGCCACCAACCACAACGCGAACGACAAGAGTTTTTTCATGGCGCGAGTAATAAGCCCGGCGCGGGCGCGCGGCAAGCTGAAATTATGCGGCGCGGGAAGCGGCCTTGAAACTGCTTGCTGTAGCGGCGACCTGTGGTCGCCGCCGGCGGCCACAGACCGCCACTACAAACGGCAGAGCTACCAGCGGGCTGCCGAGGCGTTGGGTTCTGCAACGTTTTCCAAGCAGCGGAAAACCCGTCCTGCCGGCTGCCCTTGCGCCTGCGCCCCGGCCAGCCTCTGAAAATCCGCGCCTCAGATATTGGCGAACGAGTTGCGGCGGATGATCTGGTAGCCTTTGACCAGTTCGGCGATGCACGCCTGCAGGCCGACCTGCGGCTTGTACCCCGTCGCCTCGATCTTGTCGTTGCTGACGATATAGTTGCGCTGGTCGGGATCCTTGCCGATGGCGGATTCCATGATGGTGAATTCCGGCACCTGCTTCTTGATCTCCAGGCACAGCTCCATCTTGGAAAGGTTCGCCTCGCTCAGGCCGACGTTGTAGGGCTCGTTCTTCATGCGCTCGAAATGGTTCATCGAGTGGATGAAGGCGCGGGCGACATCGCGGACGTGGATGTAGTTGCGCTTGAAGTGCGCCTCGAAGAGCACGATGAAGCGGTCGTTGACGGCGCGGTAGGTGAAGTCGTTGACGAGCAGGTCGAGCCGCATGCGCGGGCTGATGCCGCACACGGTGGCGAGGCGCAGCGAGATCGCGTGGCCGCTGGCGAGCAGATGCTGTTCCAACTCGACCTTCAGCGTGCCGTACAGCGAGACGGGGCGCATCGGGGTTTCCTCGGTGCAATAGACGCCCTCCTGGCCGATGCCGTAGCCGCTGTTCGTCGTCGGCGAGATGATCATCTGGTTCGGGCCGGTGGCATCGACGAGCATCGTGATCGCGTCGAGGTTGATCGAGCGCGCCTCGAGCGGCTTCTGCGCGCAGAGCGGCGCGCCGACGAGGCAGGCGAGCGGGATGAGCACATCGGCCTTGGCCACGAGCGGCTTGATCAGGCGCGCGTCGCGCACATCGCCGCGGATCACGGTCAGCTTTTCGTCGTTGCAGCAGTCGAGCAGCGAGGTCTGGTTATAGAGGAAGCTGTCCACCACCGTGACGCGGTGGCCCAGGCGCAGCAATTCCGGCACGAGAATCGAGCCGAGATAGCCCGCGCCGCCGGTGACCAGGATGGATTTGGACGTTGTATTCATGGGCCGCAGCTTACGGAACGACCCGTGCGCTGTCAACGCCCCGTCGCGGCCGGCAAGACGATGCAAAACGTGCTGCCGGCGCCGATCTGGCTCGCCGCCGTGACGGTGCCCCCGTGGGCCTTGACGATGTGCTTGACGATCGCCAGGCCGAGCCCGGTGCCGCCGCTCTGCCGGCTGCGCGCCTTGTCCACGCGGTAGAAGCGCTCGAACAGCCGCGGGAGATGTTCCGCCGCGATGCCGCAGCCCTGGTCCTGGACGCAGAGCTTCCAGTGCCCGCCCTCCCGCGCGCCGGTGAGGGTGATCAAGCGGCCCGGCGGGCTGAACTTCACGGCGTTGTCGAGCAGGTTGACCAGGGCCTGCTCGATCAGCCGCGTGTTGACGCGCGCCGGCATCGGCGCCGCACACCGGTTTTCGATGACGATGTCCTTGCCGCTGGCGCGGGCGCTGCAGAGCTGGGTGGCGCTGGCGGCGATCGTGCCCAGGTCGGCGTCCTCGCGTTCCAGCGTGCTGCTTTCCTCCTGCTCGATCCGCGAGAGGCTCAGGAGGTCCTCGATGATCGAATTCAGCCGCTCCGTATGGCGGCTGACGATCTCCAGGAACCGCCGTGCGTCCTCCGGGCGGTGGGCGTCGCTGCCGAGCAGCGTTTCGACGAACCCCTGGATCGCTGTGATCGGCGTCTTCAGCTCGTGCGAGACATTGGCGACGAACTCGCGCTGGACGTTTTCGAGGCGCCGGATGCGCGTCACGTCGTTGAGCACGACCAGCGCGCCGAGGCGCGCGCCGGCGGCGTCGCGCAGGGCGGTGCCGTGCGCGGCCACCTGCCGCTCGTCGGGCGCATAGAGCACCAGGTCCTGCTCGGTCGGCTTGTCGCCGGCGAGCGCGGCCAGGATAAAGTCCTGCAAGACCGGATGCCGGACGACCTCGCGCAGGTCGCGGCCCGCGGCCTGCTCCGGCGTGACGCCCACCAGCGCGGCCGCGGCGCGGTTGAGCCGGATCACGGCCTCGGCCTTGTTCACGGCGAGGACGCCCTCGACCATCGAGGCCAGCACGGCCTCCGATTCCGCGCGCTCGCGGCTCAGCATCTGGATGCGCTCATCGAGCTGCCGCGCCATCGTCTTCATGGCCTCGGCCAGCGCGGCGACCTCCTCGATGTCGGAGAGCGGCGGACGCTGCGCCAGGTCGCCGGCGGCGTACTGCTCGGCCGTCTCGCGCAGCGCCTGCAGCGGCCGCGCAATGCGCCGCGCGAGCCAGTAGCTGGCCAGCGCCGCCAGCGCAAAGATCAGCAGTGCCACCGCGGCCATGTGCCCTTCCAGCGAGCGCAGCGAGGCGTTCAGCCCCTTCATCGGCCGCGCCGCGCGCAGCACGGGCCGCGCGCCGGCGTTCGTGCCGACCAGCGTCGCGGTATACAGGAGGGTTTCCAGCCGGGTCGCGGAAAACCGCGTCGCGCGCGCCGGCTGCCCCCCCGCCTGCGCCGCCAGCACTTCCGGCCGGGTGGCGTGGTTCTCCATCCGCGCGGGCAGCTCCTGCGAATCGGCCAGCACGCGGCCGTCGGGGGCGATGAGGGTATAGCGCGTATCCACACGGCGGCCGGCCTCGACCAGAAAGGTTTGCAGCGCCGCCGCATCGCCCAGCCGTCCCGGGACGGCGTCGCACAGCAGCTGCAGCTCGGCCTCGAGCTCGCGTGCGGTCTGCTCCTCGTGGAAGATGCGGACCGCATGCTCGGCGTAGAGCAGCGCCGCGCCCAGCGCGAGCAGCGTCACCAGCAGGAACGCGGGAAACAGGCGGGCGATGAGGCGGGCCGGGCGCATGCTCACTCCTTGTAACGATAGCCGACGCCGCGCACCGTCTCCAGGACGTCGCCCGCCGGGCCGAGCTTGCGCCGCAGGCTGACCATCTGCACGTCGATCGAGCGGTCGGTCACGGGATAATCCTCGCCATGCACGGCATCCACGATTTGCTCACGCGTATAGACCCAGCCCGGATGCCGCGCCAGAAAATGCAGAATCCCGAACTCGGTGAACGTCAGCTCCACCGGCTTGCCCTTCACGCGCACCTCGCGCCGGCCGGGATGGATGAGAATCTCGCCGGACTTGAGCGGCTGTTCGCCGGCCTCGTCCGCGTCGCGCGCCTGCCGCCGCAGCACCACCTTGATGCGCGCCAGCAGCACGCGCGGGCTGAAGGGCTTGGTGATGTAATCGTCGGCGCCCATCTGGAGGCCGGTGACGATGTCGGCCTCCTCGCCCTTCGCGGTGAGCATGATGACGGGGATCTGGCGCGTCGCGTCGTGCGCTGCGAGCAGCCGGCAGACCTCGAGGCCGTCCATGCCCGGCAGCATGATGTCCAGCAGGATCAGGTCCGGCGCCTTCCCGCGCGCGGCCTTGAGGCCGTCCTCGCCCGAGCCGGTGACCGTCACCCGGTAGCCCGCCTGGGCCAGGTTGTAGCGGATGAGCTCCTGGATGTCCTCATCATCCTCGACGACCAAAATCATTTCTTTCGCCATGTGCAATGCTCCTGCGGTGACCATCGCCGAACCATATTAGACCACGATTAGCCGGGCGCTAGTTAATTGTGAAGGCGTGTACTGGGTCCGTCCAGTGTACGCGCGCCGCACGACAGACTTCTCGCTGTTTTCCAAGGCTTGGAAATTAAACCGGTGTTGCTTCCAAGCCTTGGAAAAACGCGCGGTGCCGGGTTCCAAGCTTTGGAAAACCGGGGGCGGGAACGAACATTAAAAAACGGAGGGCGCGACCGTTGTCGCGCCCTCCTGCTTGCACGATCCCGTTTAAGGATTGGCCGGGCTCAGGTGCCGCCACCGAGCTTCTTGATGATCTCGATCAGCGGCAGGAACAGCGCGATGACGATCGTGCCGACGATGAGGGCAAGGAAGATGATGAGCAGCGGCTCGATGATCGAGGTCAGGCCCTGCACGGTCGCATCGACGTCGTCGTCATAGCTGTCGGCGATTTTCATCAGCATCTCGGGCAGCTTGCCGGTTTCCTCGCCGACCTCCACCATGCCCGTCACCATCGGCGGGAACATCTTGGTGGACTCGATGGGGGGCGCCATGTTTTCGCCCTCCTTGACGCTGTCGTGGACGACCTGGATGGCGCGGCCGAGGGCCTCGTTGCCGGAGGTCTCCTTGACGATGCTCAAGGCCTGCAGGACCGGCACGCCGGAGCTCATCAGGGTGCCCAGCGTGCGGGAGAACCGGGAGATGGCGGTCTTCTGGATGAGCACGCCGAAAATCGGCATGTGCAGCTTGAACTGGTCCAGGGCCAGCCGGCCAAACGAGGTCTTGGCGAGCACGCGGACGCAGATGATGAGCGCGACGACGCCGAGCGCGACATACGGCAGCTGCTTCGTCAGCGCGTCGCTGACCTTCATGACCACCATGGTCAGGGTCGGCAGGGCGGCGCCCTCGAGGAGGTCCTTGAAGATATCGGCGAACCGCGGGACGATGAAGGTCATCAGGAAGAGCAGGATGCCGATGGCCATGACGAGGACGACGACGGGGTAGACCATCGCGCCGGTGACCTTGCTTTTGATCCGCTGGGCCTTTTCCATGAACTCGGCGAGGCGCATGAGCACCGTGTCGAGCACGCCGCCGATCTCGCCGGCGCGGACCATGTTGACGTACAGCTTGTTGAAAATCTTGGGATGGGCGGCGAGCGCCTCGGCGAAGGTGCCGCCGGACTCGATGGACTCGGCGATCTGCTGGGTGGTGCGCTTCAGCAGGGGGTTGCGCTCCTGCCGGACAATGATCTGCAGGCCGCGCAGCAGCGGCAGGCCGGCATCGATCAGGGTGGCGAGCTGGCGCGTGAAGGTCATCAGCTGCTTGGATTTGACCTTCGACAGGAAGGCCGGCATCCGGATCTCCATGCTCATCTTGCCGCCCTTGGCCTTGGTCGCGCGGGCGGCGCCCGGGACGGAGCGCGGCGCGGCCTTGTCGGCCTTTTTCTCCGGTTTCTTATCGGAGAGGGGGATCAGCTTGGTGGGGTAGAGCTGCTGCTCGCGGATCCGGGCGATGGCGACGGCCTGGCTGTCGGCCTCGATCTCGCCCTGCATTTCCTTCCCCTTGCTGTCCACCGCGACATACTTAAATTTGGCCATGGTCGGTCTCCTTCCCGCTTAGGTGTACTTGAGCACTTCCTCCACCGTGGTGTACCCGTCGAAAATGCAGCGGATGCCGTCGTCGCGCAGCGTGCGCATGCCCAGCTCGATCGCCTTGTTGCGGATGACGAGGGTCGGCTTGCGCTGGTCGATCAGCACGCGGATCGGATCCTTGATGCGCAGATACTCGTAGATGCCGCGCCGGCCCTTGTAGCCGGTCTGGTTGCAGGTCGCACAGCCGGCGCCGAAGTAGAAGTTGCGGCCGCCGACGGACTCCTCGGTCAGCCCGAGCTGGTCGACGATGCTCTTCTCCGGCGTGTAGGAGGTGCGGCAGCGCGAGCAGACGGTGCGCACGAGCCGCTGGCCGAGCACCGCCTCCAGCGTCGAGGCGATCAGGTACGGCGCCACGTTCATATCGACCAGACGCGTCACCGCGCCCGAAGCGTCGTTCGTGTGCAGGGTGCTGAAGACCAAGTGGCCGGTGAGCGAGGCCTGAACGGCGATTTCGGCGGTTTCCAAGTCGCGGATTTCGCCGATCATCATGACGTCCGGATCCTGACGCAGAAAGGCGCGCAGCACCTTCGGGAAGGTGTTGCCCGCGCTCGGGTTGATCTGCACCTGCACGATGCCGTCCATGTCGTATTCGACGGGCTCCTCGGCCGTCAGCAGCTTCTGGTCCACCGTGTTGATGCGCCGCAGGCAGGAGTAGAGCGTCGTCGTCTTGCCGGAGCCGGTCGGGCCCGTCACAATGATGATGCCGTTGGGCTTCTCCAGGTCGATCGTCAGGTCCTCGTACACGTCCTCGGGCAAGCCCACGTTCTCGAGGTCCAGCGACACCACGCTGCGGTCCAGCACGCGCAGCACGACGCTTTCGCCGTGCGCCGTGGGCAGGCACGACACGCGCAGGT
>CAIWHP010000054.1 GCA_903912445.1 uncultured Lentisphaerota bacterium | reverse complement strand
GGCGCGGCCACCAGCGACAGCCTGCGCAAAAAACCACGACCGACTTTGCAGCGTGGATGGCCGCCGACCACGACCGCCGCGTTCTCCTGACCTTAACCTCCCACCGCCCCAACCTCCGAGCCCCTTCGTGAATACGCCGTGAGCGCCCTCAGAGCCGCAGCCCGTCAGCTTGCCCGCGCCGCAAGGGGCGTGATATGGTGCTGGCGCACCATGACAGGATTCATCGAAATTAGACGGCGACAGCGGCGCATGTTCTGCGGATGGCTGGGGAGCCTTCTGCTGGCAGGAGCGGCGCGGAGCGGCGATTTTCCAGACGAGCCTTGGTCAGTCACCCCGGCGGCGCCGGTGCTGGCCTCGATCCCCGCAGCCGCGGCACAGAGAGCCGCCGACAGCGCCGGTGAATCCGTCAGCCGCACCGTGTGTTTCGGGTGGCTGGCCTTTTATCAGCAGGTGCTGCACGTGGTGACCATCTCACATTGCCCGATGCACCCCTCTTGTTCAAACTACAGCCTCGCGGCCGTCCACAAACACGGCGCCTTCCTCGGCGTCATCCTGACGGCGGACCGGCTGTTGCACGAGAACGACGAGCAGTATTACGCACCCATCATCCCGCGCAACGGGCGCTCGCTCTACGCCGATCCGGTGGAGCGCAATGATTTCTGGTGGGGGACCCGATGAACACTGCGGGCCGGATGCTGCTGGCGGTCGCCTTGGCCGGCCTTGGCCCGCTGGCGTGGGCCGCCGACGAGCGCGTGCAGGAAACCCTGGGCTTTGCCGACCACTTGCGCAGCCAAGGCGACTACTATCGCGCCATCACCGAATATGAACGGGCTCTGTTTCTGTCGCCCAGCAACGCCCTGACCCCTCGCGTCCGCTTACAGATCGCGGCCTGCTATCTCCAAGGTAAGAAATGGGACGCGGCTATCCCGCTGCTGCAGGACCTGCAGGCGCAATGCGCCGACCGAGAGGAAGGCCGGACAGCAACCCTATGGCTGGCCGATGCCTATTATTTCATGGGCAGCTATAATCGGGCCAGTGCGCTGCTCGACGAATTCGAACGCCGCCAACCGCCCGATCCGCGCCTGGATACGGCCCGCCTCAAGCAGGCGGCCTGTCAATTGCGCGTGAATAACGTCGCGTGGACCCAAGAAACGCTGGACAAAATCCCGACCCATTCGCCGGCCCGCAAGACGGCCGAGGACTTTTCACAGGCCCTGCCGCGTTATCAACAGCTGCCGCAAAAATCGCCTGGGCTGGCCGCGGGCCTTTCCACCGTCCTACCGGGCGCCGGCCAGCTCTACATTCAGCGACCAGGCGATGCGCTGATTTCCTTGCTGGTCAACGGCCTGCTAATCGGCGCGGCAGCGGTCGCCTATCATAATGACGAACCGGTGGCGGGCAGCTTCATTCTCGTGTTCGAATCCGGCTGGTACCTCGGCAACATCTATAATGCCGTCAATGGCGCGCACAAATTCAACCAGCGCCAGCGCGAAGGCTTCTTCGACCAGCTCCAGTTGAAGTGCGGCCTGTTCCAAGCGCCAGGCGAAACGCCCCGCACCGTGCCGGCCGTGGGCGTCGGCCTGCGGTATTGAGCCCAACCGGTCACCCAAAATGCAAACGGGGCCAAGTTGCCTTGGCCCCGCTTAGCCGGCTGCTTGCTGGGTTTACTTGATCGGCGCACTCCAAAAATCGATGCGCAGGCCATTATCGGTGTTGCCGTTGGCCGCATCCATGGCCGAGCTCAACTGGATGCAGAAACACAAGTGACCGACGATGCATTCGCCCCACGGAAAGGCCCCTTGCCAGTTGTTGTTATACCACTCGCCCGTGCCCGGCATCACCAGCGAGAGCAGGGTCGCCGCGCCCGTGTCCTTGCTGCCTGCGGCTGTCGCCGTCGTCACGCTGCCGGCCAACGCCGCCACAATCATCATTGCTGCCAACCATTTCTTCATCGTATCGCTCCTTATCTTGATTCCAAAAGCGAAGCCAGTTTAGCATAGCTTTTTGTTAGCGCAATTTCATTGCACGCTCAACGCTCCACCAGGATCACCTTCCGGTCAGGCACAAACTGGAACAGCGCCGGATCCAAGGCGGCGTTCACGCGGATACCGCTCAGCCGCACGGTGCTGGTCACGGTCCCGTCGGCTGTGCCAAAGACCGCGCTGAGGCGTTGCGGCAGCCATTGCCCCGGCGCGGCCTCCACAAAATCCTCGGCGGTGGTCCGCAGCTTGATGTCGCCGTGAGCATCCCACAGTTCGGTGGCCAGCACCGCCTGACGGGCCGGGTCCACCAATATCCGGAACCGCGGCCCCGCGCCCTCGACCCACTGTGCGCCGGCTTGGCGGGCGTCCGGCGTGACGCGCTGCACCCGCGCCAGCAGGGCGCGCACATCGCCCACGCGCAGGCCCTCCACCGCCACGCGGGCCAGCACGCCGCCGGCGCGCGCGGACCGCTCCGCCGCCGGCAACCGCGCCAGGTCGGTCCGCAACGCCTTGCGCACCGCCGGCAGGTATTCCACCATGTTCGCGGGCGTGACCAGGATCAACCGGTCCTGCGGCGACTGGTAGTCGATCCGGATGTCGCCGGGCTTCCGATAGCTGAACAGCCACCGCTCCTGCATCTGCTGCCGCGTCGATTGAGTGGTCCGCTCCACCGTGTATTGGAGCGTCTGTATCGCCTCAAACCGCTGCTCAACCGCGCCGAACAAGTGTGCGGCGCGCGCCACCACCCCGGTCGGCGCCGGCTCCGCCCACGCCGCACAGCTGCACAGCAGCAGGCCGCCCAGGAGGGGAAAGGCCAGCCCGCTGCTTGTCCACAACTTGGCGATCATCACCGATCTCTCTTTCGTCAGGCTAGAAGCTGAATTGCAGGGAGACGAGCGGCAGCTTGACCAGGTCCGGCGCAAAGGCGGCGGCGCCATTGACACCGTTCACGGTCTGGTTGAGCCGCTCGCGGTTGTAGCGGTGGCTCGCGTCAATCCCCCCGTAGATGCTGCCGGTATACCACGTGACCTCGAAGAAGCTGATCACCCCGAACGCGCCCCACTCATCGTGTTGTGCCGTGTTGACCATGCCGAAGATGAACAAGCCGTTCAGGATCACCGAACGGAACCCGTTCGCCCATTCGCCCGCGTAGAAATAGCCGAAGCCCGGGACCAGTCCCAGCACGCCGCCGAGCCACGGCTTCTTGTCGCGGCCCTGCGCGTAGGCCTCCAGCGCCGCGAGCGCAGGCGGCGCCGGATCGGGGGCGCGCTGCAAGCCGGCGCGCGCGGCCGGCAGGTCCCCGGCGCGCAGTTCGGCCGCGGCATACCGGCGCGCCGCCAGATTTTTCTCCTCGCGCGCCGCGCCGGGGCTTTGCAGGACACCCTCGGCAAAGAACGCCGCCTCATCCCATTTGCGGGCCGCCAGCGCCACGTCGGTCCGCAGGAGCGCGGTCTGCCGCCCGAGGCCGGGCGCCTCGGCCTCGACGCGGCTCAACATCCGCTCGGCGGCCACGGGGTCAGCCGCGCGCAGATACTCGAACGCCGACGCCCAAAAATAGCCGCCGCGCTCCCCGGCCTCGGGCGCGGCCAGCGCCAGCCGCCGGTACTCCAGCGCCGCGCCGGCGTGGTCACGCTCCGCGGTCAGCTCGCCGGCCAGCCGCGCATCCGGGCTGTTGGTTTGCGCGAGGGCCGCGCCTCCACCCAGCAACAAGAGTCCGACGATCAGGCGGCACCGCTTCATTATTTATTTCCTTTCGACCGCAACCAGTAGTCGTGTTCCGCCAGCGGATCGGTGTAGCGGACGTGCTCGCCGGCCTGCACGGGGTGTTCTGCCGCCTGCACCACGCCCGGCTCGCGGACGAGGCGGTCGGCCACGAGCGGAAAGGCCAGCAGGCCATGCGTCCGGCCGGCCTGGCGAAAATATTCGGAACAGCTCGGGGTCAGCGAACAGCGCGCGCCGAGGGCCGGGCTGATTTGCGCGCGGTACAGCGCCACAATCCAGCGCACCGACAGCGAACCCGCGGCAGGCGGTGCCCCCAGCGCGTCGCGGATGACCTCCGGCGTCCAGAGCGGGCGGCAGGTTTCCAAGGTTTGGAAAAGGGCCGCATCATTTTTCCCGAGGTTTGGAAACTGTCGCAATATTTCGGACAACAGGCAACCGCTGCGGGCCGAAAGCTCGGACTGCACCGCCAGCCGGAAGGCCGTCCGCGTTCCGCGGAAGGCGTTGGTCACAGCGCCCTGCAGCCAGCGCGCTCGCCCGGCCTCGAATGCAGCGAGCGCCGCCAGGTCGTTCGTGACCGCACCAGCGAGGGCTTCCAGTTCCCGCAACGCCGCACCGTGCCCGGGATGCAGCCGCAGTTGCGCGATGGCCCCCAGCACCCGCGGGGCGTACAGCGCGGGCTCAGCCAGGCGCGCCCGCGCGCATTCGCGGCTGCACTCCTGCCAGCGGCCTTCCGCAAACAGTTCGGCGGCCAAGTCCGTCGAGGGAACGGCCGCGGCCGGCACCAGCAGCAGCGGGCCCAGCAGAAAAAAAAGATTCCGGGCCACACCGGCCCG
>CAIWHP010000053.1 GCA_903912445.1 uncultured Lentisphaerota bacterium | reverse complement strand
GGCGCGGCCACCAGCGACAGCCTGCGCAAAAAACCACGACCGACTTTGCAGCGTGGATGGCCGCCGACCACGACCGCCGCGTTCTCCTGACCTTAACCTCCCACCGCCCCAACCTCCGAGCCCCTTCGTGAATACGCCGTGTTCCGATGTCCGGCGGCACATTCCGGCATTGACACGCCCCGTGCCGCTCGGCAGAGTGCGTCCCGCACTTTTAAGCAGGAGCAAACCCATGACCGAAAAACTGAACATCAAACTCGATAATCTGGACCAAGTCTTCCCGGCCGCCTTCACGCCGGACCAGCTCGCGCGCGCCAAGACGATGCTGTTGCAGCGCCTCTCCCTCTCCGCGCACCGTTTCTACGGCGGCAAGATGCAGACCGTGCCGAAGGTCGGCGCGTTTGGCTTCAACTGGTTCAACGTCTGGTACACGCCCGGCGTCTCCGCGGTCTCGCGCGCGATCCGCGACGACTACGCCGCCAGCTTCGAGATGGCCAGCCGCGGCAACCTCGTCGCCATCGTCAGCGACTCCACGCGCGTGCTCGGCGACGGCAACTGCAGCCCGGCCGGCGGCCTCGGCGTGATGGAGGGCAAGGCCTTCCTGATGAAATATCTCGGCGGCGTGGATGCCGTCGCGCTCTGCATGGACAGCCGCAACGCGAAGGGCGAAAACGATCCCGACACGATCATCGAGTTCGTCAAGCGCCTCCAGCCGAGCTTCGGCGCGGTCAACCTTGAGGACATCTCGCAGCCGAACTGCTACCGCGTGCTCGACCAGCTCCGCGAAGCCTGTGAAATCCCCGTGTGGCACGACGACGCGCAGGGCACCGGCTGCGTCACGCTCGCCGGCCTGATCAACGCGCTCAAGGTCGCCGGCAAGGATATCGCCAAGGCCCG
The DNA here is from genome assembly GCA_903912445.1 of uncultured Lentisphaerota bacterium. Taxonomy (GTDB): domain Bacteria; phylum Verrucomicrobiota; class Kiritimatiellia; order CAIQIC01; family CAIQIC01; genus DP16D-bin41. The sequence continues at coordinate 12,347 of CAIWHP010000053.1, read as the reverse complement.
CATGGTGTTCTACGGCGCGGGCGCCTCGAACACGACCATCGCCAGCCTCATCATGCAGGCCGGCGCCGATCCCGCGAACATCGTCATGTTCGACAGCCGCGACTCCCTCGGCAAGCACCGCGCCGACGTCCAAGCCGACAAGCGCTTCTACCGCAAATGGGAGATCTGCGAGCAGACCAACCCGACAGGCATCCGCGACATGGAAACAGCCATGACCGGCGCCGATGTGCTCATCGCGCTCTCGAAGCCCGGCCCCGACGTCATCAAGGCCGAGTGGGTGCGCAAGATGGGCAAGAAGGCGATCGTCTTCGCCTGCGCCAATCCCGTGCCGGAAATCTATCCGCACACCGCGAAGGAAGCCGGCGCATATATTGTCGCCACCGGCCGCGGCGATTTCCCGAACCAGGTGAACAACTCCGTCGGCTTCCCCGGCATCCTCAAGGGCGCGCTGCTCGTGCGCGCGACGAAGGTCACCGACGCGATGGCCATCGCCGCCGCCCGTTCGCTCGCCTCGTTCGCCGAGAAGAAGGGCATCCATCCCGAGTACATCATTCCCACGATGGAAGAAACCGGCGTGTTCCCGCAGGAAGCCGCCGACGTGGCGATGCAGGCGATCGCCGATGGCGTCGCGCGCGCCCCGATGACGCGCGAAGCGGTCTACGAAAAGGCCCGCACCGACATCGCCGCCTCGCGCGGCCTGCTCGATCACCTGATCGCCGAGAAGTTCATCGCGACGCCGCCGCAGGCGATGCTCGACGAAGCCCTCGCGTGGACCATCGCGCAGATGCAGCAGCCCGGGAAATAAACCCGATGAACTTCGAACACGTGGGGCTGAATGTGGCCGAGCCGCTCGCGGCGGCCGACTGGTACGCCCGGCATCTCGGCCTCACGGTCGTCAAGCGCATGGAGCGGCCGCCGTTCACCGTGTTCCTCGCCGACACCGAGGGTACGATGCTGGTGGAGTTCTACCGCAATCCGCCGGACGAGGTGCCGCCCTACGCGACGATGAATCCGCTGCTGCTGCACCTCGCTTTCGTTTCGGCCGACCCCGCGCAGGATAAGGACCGCCTCATCCGCGCGGGTGCGACGTTCGTCGAGGATCTCTATCTCAACGACGGCACCTGCCTCGTCATGCTCCGCGATCCATGGGGGCTGGCGCTACAGCTCTGCCGCCGCGGCGCGCCGATGCGCCGTTCGTTGCCGGTCAAAGAGTGACGCGCGCCGGACTGTCCTGGAAAAACCATCTGCGGGAGCAACGGCGCGGGGCGTTGGGGACACGTTACGCTTCAGCGGCGGGCGCAAACGCATTCAAGTCGGCGAGCAGTTTCATCCCCAGGGCCGCGTGTTGCTCGGGAGCCTGGCGGGTGACCTTCGCCAGATCAAGATGTGCGCGGGCCAGGTCATAGTGTGCGCCAATGGCCGTGGCGGACGCGATGGCGCGCTTGAAGTATTCGACGGCCGGCTGGTGCAACCCACGGGCAAAAGCGGCTCTCCCGCGCGCGCGCCACGCATGCGGTAAATAGTTCGGGAAGAGTTTGCCCAAGAAAAGCGCACGCCGGCTCAGCCGCCATGCGACCTGCACATCGCGGCCGGGCAGCCGCCCGGGATGGCGCTGCCAGTCCGCGCCCAGCATGCTTTCGACGAGCAAAGGGTAGGTCCGGATGGAGTAGTCCAGGTACGCCCAGTTGTCCTCGATGATCGTGCGCGCCTTGTGGAGGGCCTGCTGTGCCGCCGGATAGTCTCCGTTCTGGAGATGCACGAACCCGCAGGTGTGCAGCATGGTGGGCTGCACGATGATATTGGTTTTGTCGGCCATGGCGTCCAAGGCGCGTTGCATGTGGTCTTGGGCTTCCGCCAGTTTCCCGGTCCTGGCCAGCGCATTGGCCAAGCCATATTCGCCCCAACAGGTACCTTCCGAATCGGCAACGCGCTCCCCGATCTCCAGCTCGATTTTCGCACAAGCCACCTCCTGCGCGGTATTCCCGGTCAGGGAATAGAGGTGGCGGAGGTTGTGATAGAAAAGGATGCGGACCCAAGAATCGCCACGCTGATCCAAGATTCTTAGGGCCTGGCGCAGCAACTCCTCGGCCGGGCTAAAACGCGCGCCGAAAAAATGCGCGGTGCCGGCATGCCCTTGAGCGATGGCCAGCACCTCGCTATCGCCGACATTGGCCGCCAGGGTCAGGGCCTGTTGGCTGGCTTGCCGCGCCAGGTGATTCAGGCCCAGGAACCCAAACAGCAGGGCGTACCGTCCATAGGCGTCGGCCAGATAGTGTGGCTTGCCAATCTGTTTGGCCAGGAGCCATTGCCGCGTGCTCGTATACCCACAATGGAAAACATTGCGCTGGGCCCACAGATAATTTGCGGAGGTATAGGCCTCGCGGGCGATGATGGCCTTCTGCTGTTCCTCGCCGGCCAGCGGACGGTTGCGCCAGAGCCGGAGGGGGAGCAGGAAGGGTATGACGCCCAGCAGGCTCTTAAGCGCGGAGCCGGCCGCCGAGTGCGTCCGGGGCTGCTGCAGCGTATCGAGCGACCGGTTCAAATATTCCACCGCCTGGTCAAAATTGCCGACCCTGAAATGGAGGTCGCCGAGCCGGGCCAGGATTTGGGCGCGGACACAAACTTCGGTGGCAATGGGCAGATGTTCCTCCAGCAGGCTTATGGCGCGGAGCGGTTGCCCGGCGGCGCTATAGGCGGTGGCCAGCATGATGTTCAGCTCCAAAATCGTTTTGGAATCGATGGCGTTGGTCACCAATTCCTTCGCCTCGCGGAGCTGATGGAGGGCGTTCTCGACGGCATAGGATTTCAAGGCCGCCTCGCCCGCGACCATAAAATAGCGAAAGGCCTTGTCCTTGACGCCAGCGGTTGAGAAATGAAAGGCGAGCACTTCCGGCGTACAGGCCAGGCCCCGGGCCTGGCGGCTCTCCCATATTTCGCCGGCACATTTATGCAGCATATGACGGCGGCTGCTGGAGAGCTCCCGGTAAGCCAGATCCCGCATCAGATCATGCGTGAACTCCAAGTTGGGCTTGGAGCCCTCTTCCTGGATGATTTTGCCGGCCAGCAGTTCTTCCACTGCGAGCAAAAAGCTGTCGTCGGTCATGCCCGGGCACATGCCCCGCAAGACGTCGAAATCGATCACGGAACCGTTCACGGCCGCCGCCCCCAAGACCTGTCGCGCCGGCTGCGACAGCGGCTGGAGGCGGGTGCGCAGAACGGCGCGGATGGAATCCGGCCAGTGCGCGGCATCGTCGAAGGATATGGAAACCTCCCATTGCCCATGCGCCCGGACGAGCTGGCCCTGGGTCTGCAATGTCCTAATCATCTGCACGACAAAGTAGGGGTTGCCTTGGCAGCAGCGATACAGGCAGTCGACCAGGGGCTCCGGCACGGCGTTGGCCTGGCTGCCCAGCGTCGAAGCGGTCAGATCGCGCACCTCATCCTTGGTGAAGGTGTGGAGTTCCAGCCGCAGCGCCAGGTGCTCGCTGACCAGACGGTTGGCAAATTGGATGGCCTCGCTATGGCTGCTCCTCAGCGTGCAGCAAATGGACAGCCGGGGCCAACTCGCGTTGCTCTGGATGCTGCGCTCACGGGCGCGGGCCAAAGCTGTGCACACGTGTTGCAGCAGGGTCAGCGTGCCCTGGTCAGCCCATTGCAGATCTTCCAGAAAGAGACAGGTGCTGTGGACCGTCGCCAGCTCGATAAAGAAGCTGGCCACGGCGCGCAGCACGTGATGCATTTCGCGGCTGAGATCGGTCTGGCGAAAGGCTTCGCCGGGCAGCCAGCGTTGCAGGTCGGGCGCAATGCGCAGTATTTCCGCGGTGTAGTTGGCCAGCAAGGCATCAAAGGCCGGCCCGTAAACATCGCCCTCGGTAAACGCAACAAGCGCCTGCGCACTCTCGGCCGGGCCATCCGCGGCCACGGTTTCGGTGTCGCAGCGCGTCGGCGCACCGGCCGAATCCAGGGCCGGCCGGGCTCCGCCGCCGGCCCGGCGTCCCGCCAGCAGTTGCCGCAAGATTTCGATAAAGGGCTGGTAGGGCGCCAGATTGCCTTCGAAACAGCGGCCCTCATAGACCCGGGCGCCGTCGTGTTGGGCCAGGCCGGCGACCTCGCGCTGCAGTTCGCTCTTGCCGATGCCGGGGTCGCCCGTGATGAACAGTATCGACGGGATGGGATTGGTGGCCCATTCGTCGCGGGACAGCGCGTAGGGGTTCAGAGCACGGTGCAGGTGCCGCCGGCTGGCCTCGATTTCCTGCGCGCGGCCCACGAAGCAGCTTTGCTCGGCCTGCGGCGGGGTGGGTGAGGCCGGCCCGGCGGGATGGTCTTTGCCCAGCAAAGCTCCCAGCACCTGCCGCACGACCGCTGCCGAGGCGGGGCGGTCGGCCGGTTCCCTGGCGAGCAACTGCATCACGGCCTGTTCAACCTCGGGCGGCAGGGGGCCCTCGGCGGGTTGCATGGGCGGCACCGCGCCGGCCAGCTTGACGCGCATCATGCCTTCAAAGCTGTCGTGCAACGCCGCCGCGAACGGATGCCGGCCTGCCAGCAGCTCATAACAGACCAGGCCGAAGGCATACAGGTCGGCCCGGTGGTCCACGCCGCTGCGCTCGAATTGTTCCGGCGCGCAATACTGGATGGTGCCGCTGAAGGAGGTGTTGACGCTCACGGAGGAAGGGGAATCCTGGAAACGCGCCAGGCCGAAGTCCATCAGCTTCACCTCCACCGTCGCCGGGTGGTCGGCATCCATCCGAAGCAATTTGGCGAGTATGTTGGCCGGCTTGATATCGCGGTGAATGATGCCCTGGCTGTGCACATATTCGAGCGCAGCGGCCAGCTGATACAACGCCTCGAACAGGAGCTGTCGTGACTGGCCTTGCAACGAAGTGATGGGATGCCCCGCAAACAGCTCCATGGTGAAAAACGGTCCGTAGCGTGATTCGCCAAAATCCAGGACACTGATGCAGTTGGGATGGCGGATGGCCGAGAGGGTCCGAAACTCGCGCGCGAAGCGTTTCAGATTGGCCTGCCCGGGCTGAATGTTGATGATTTTTAACGCGACCTCGGTATCCAAGCGCATGTCGCGGGCACGATAGACGACAGCCATCCCGCCCGTCCCGAGGGTCTCGCGCAGTTCATAGCGCTCGTTGAGCAGTTCCCCCGCCTTGACCTGCGTTGCCATATGCGATCTCCTCCACCCGACGCATCGCGTATCTGTTGGAGACGATACACGGTCCCCAACACATCAAACTATCTTGATCATGTCAGCATTTTTGCGTGCTGTAAAGGGCGTGCCGTGACTCCTGCCCGGCAGGTTCCGCTGGTTTGCTCCGGTTGCTTCCCAGGCGGGTTGGTCTTCATCAAAGGAAAACAGAAGTTTTTCTGATTGACCCCGCCGGTGGTTGTCCGGAGTATCACCGCGTGGCGCTTTCCATACAGATCAGGGGCCTGTGCGTGACGCTGGGCCGCCGGCGGATCATCGACGACCTCACGTTGGACATCGCCGCCGGCGAATTGTTTTTCCTGCTCGGGCCCAGCGGCTGCGGCAAGACCACCTTGCTGCGCAGCGTGGCCGGGTTCGTGCGGCCGGAGGCGGGCGGGATTTTCTTTGGCGAGCAGAATGTGACGAAGCTGCCGCCGGAGCAGCGCGAGGCCGCGATGGTTTTCCAGAGCTACGCCCTCTGGCCGCACCTGACCGTGGGGCAGAACGTCGCCTTCGGCCTGGAACTGCGGCGTGTCCCCGCGGCGGAGATCCGCCAGCGCGTCGGCGCGGCGCTGGAGATGGTGAAGATGGGCGACCGCGCCACGGCGCGGCCCAACGAACTTTCCGGCGGCCAGCAGCAACGCGTCGCGCTCGCCCGGGCGCTGGCGGTCCGTCCGCGCTGCCTGCTGCTCGACGAGCCGCTCTCGAACCTCGACGCCAAGCTGCGGCTTGAGATGCGCACGGAAATCCGCCGCATCTGCAAGCAGGCCGAGCTGACCGCGATCTATGTGACGCATGACCAGAAGGAGGCGCTCTCCATCGCCGACCGCCTCGTGGTCATGGAAAGCGGGCGCATCCTGCAGTGCGGCACGCCCTGGGAAGTCTATCGCCGCCCCGTACACCACGCCGTCGCCACCTTCATTGGCGAGGCCAATCTCATCGCGGGCAAGCTGCAGGCTGTGGAGCACGGGCTGTGCAGCGTCGCGACCGACTTCGGCCTCCTGCGCGCCGCGGCGCCGGCGCTCACGCCGGCCGTGGGCCAGGCGGTGCTGCTCTGCATCCGCCCCGAGGCGCTGCGCGTCTGCGCCGCCGCGCCGGCCGCGCCGAACCAGCTCGCCGGCCTGGTCGGCGACTCGATCTTCCTGGGCGAACAGGCGCAGCACCTGGTCCAGCCCGCGCTGGCCCCGGAAGCCGCCGTGTGGCGCGTGCTGGAGCTGCGGCCGCAGCGTGCCGCGTTCCCCGTGGGCACGCCGGTCACGCTCTGCTTCGCGCCCGAGGATGCTGTGGTGCTGCCGGGATGAACGCCACGCTGCAACGGCTCGGCTACGTTGTACTCGTGCTCCTGATTGTGGCCCTGCCGCTCGTCCTGCGCCGGACGCCCTCGGCGGGCACCGGCCGCGCGGGCGATCCGACGCTCGTCATCATCACGCCGCACAACGAGGCGATCCGCAGCGAATTCGGGCGCGCTTTTTCCGCCTGGCATCAGCAGCATTACGGCCGCGCCGTCTGCGTGGACTGGCGCGTGGTCGGCGGCACGACGGAGATCAGCCGCTACTTGCAGGCGCAATACGCCGCCGCCGTCGGCGCGTGGTGGCGGCAGCAGCAGCGCGCCTGGCCGGCGGGCATGACCGACCGGCTCTTCGATGCCACCCTCGACGCGCCTCCCCCGGCCCTGCCCGCCGGCGACCGCGCACTCGCGGCCGTCCGGCAGGCCTTCCGGCAGACCGACGCGCCCGCCGCGTTCTCGTGCGGCATCGACATCTTCTTCGGCGGCGGCGCGTTCGACCATGGCGACGCGGCGCGCAAGGGCTGCACCGTCTCGCTGGAGGCGGTGCTGAAAACCATCGGCGGCCTCGACCAGTTGCCGGAACAGGTCAGCGGCGAAATCTGGCGCACGTCGCACTTCGCCGGCAACGCGCTCAGCGTCTTCGGCATCTGCTACAACCTCGACCGTCTGCACGACCTCGGCGCGCCGCCGCCGGCGCAGTGGGCCGATCTGACCGACCCGCGCTATTTTGGGCAGCTGGGCCTGACCGATCCGACCAAGAGCGGCAGCGCGGCCAAGGCGTTCGAGATGATCATCCAGCAGCAGTGCCGGCTCGCGCTGCACGCCGCGGACTATACCGATCAGGAGTGTACCTTCTTCGAGCGCATGATCGCGGGCAGCAAAACTACACCGGGCAAACTGCCGCAAGGCCTGCCGGAGGCCTACCAGCGCGCGCTCGAAACCGGCTGGCAGCGCGGCCTCGCGCTCATCCAGCAACTGGGCGCGAACGCGCGCTATTTCACCGACAGTTCCAGCCGCGTCCCGCTCGACGTCAGCGCCGGCGATGCCGCCGCCGGCATCTGCATCGATTTCTTTGCGCGTTTCCAGGCCGCGCAGGACCGCGCTCCCGGCGGCCAGCCCCGCATGGCCTTCATCGCGCCCGTCGGCGGCACGAGCGTCACATCCGATCCGATCAGCCTCCTGCGCGGCGCCGAGCACCGCGAACTCGCCGAGCGCTTCATCGCCTTCACGCTGGGCGTCGACGGGCAGCGCCTCTGGTGCCAGCGCGCCGGCACGCCCGGCGGGCCGGAACGCTATGCGCTCTGGCGGCTGCCCATCCGGCGCGACTGCTACCCGCCCGGCGCCCTCGCGGAAGCCCTGCGCCCCGTCACCGCGTTCGATCTGGCCGCCGACGTGAACAACGCCTTCGCCCTGGCGACGAACTTCACCTATGAAGCCCGCTGGACCGCGCGGCACTTCGGCGTGCACCGTGACCTGATCAAGGCCATGTGCCTCGACTCCGGCGCCGAACTGCGGGCCGCCTGGCGCACGATCCTCGCCCAGGGCGGACCCGCCGCCCAACCGGAGGCCATGCGCCTGCTGGCCCAGTTGCCCGACCGGCCGGAAAAGCTGACCTGGACCTCCGCGCTCGACATCGCCCGCCGCTACGACCGCCAAGACTATCTGCGCCAATGGACCGACTGCTTCCGGCACAACTACCGCGCCGCGGAACAAGCCGTCCGGCCCCAGCGCTGACACCTTGAGAGCAGGGTTCAGTTGCTGGACAAAAGGGACTGGAGGGACACCCGCCGTGCTAGACCTTGTTGCGGCACTGGCGGTGGCACGGTTTATTTTTCCGTGCGCAGGCGGACGAGGGCGGCGGCGGCGGCGGCGGATTCGGCGACGCGTTTGTTCGGGCCGGTGCCGCTGCCGTAGACCTCGTCGCGGATGACGGCCTCGACGGTGTAGAGCCGCGCATGGGCCGGGCCTGCGGCGCTGACGACGCGATACTCGGGGTTGAGCTTCCAGAGTTTCTGGCAAAGTTCCTGCAAGGAGACCTTCGGGTTTTCGCTGTCGCCGCCGGTGACCTTCTCCAGCGGCGGCACGAACAGCTTCTGGAAAATCTTCTGCGCGGCTTTCAGCCCGCCATCGAGATAGGCGGCGCCGATGACCGCCTCCAGCGCGTCGGCGAGGTTGCCCGCGCGCTGCGCCCCGCCGTTCTGGCTTTCGCCGCGGCCGAGCCGCAGCGCCTCGCCCAAGCCGCACTCTTTGGCAATCTTCGCCAGGGCCTGGGTGTTTGCGATCTGGCTGCGCAGCCGCGTCAGCTCGCCCTCCGCGTGATCGAGGTGCGTGGCCACGAGGTGATCGGCCACGACCATCCCTAGCACGGCGTCGCCGAGAAACTCGAGCCGCTGGTTATCCTCGACCACGTCCGTCGTCTCGTGCCGGAAGGAGGGATGCGTCAGCGCCAGCTCCAGCCGCGCGCGGCGGCGGAAGTGATAACCGAGGGCCTTCTCCAGGTCCTTGAACGGATTTTGCAGGAGGCTTCTAAGGCTCATGGACCGCATTCCTTGTTGGAGTTTGAACATTATTGGGTTTCAAGTTTTGGATGTCGAGATTTGCGCATCAGGCCCGGGGGTGAAATTTTTCGTGGATGGCCTTCAGCCGCGCCGGGTCGATGTGGGTGTAGATCTGCGTCGTCGCGATATCGGCGTGGCCGAGCATCTCCTGGATGACGCGCAGGGGCGCGCCGTTGGCGAGCAGGTGGCTGGCGAAGCTGTGGCGCAGGGTGTGCGGCGAGATGCGCTTGGTGATGCCGGCCACATGTGCGTAGTGCTTGATCATCTTCCAGAGCGTCTTGCGGCTGAGCGCCTGGCTGGCGCGGGTCAGGAAGAGCGCGGTCACGTCGGGCCGGCGCTCGGCCAGCTGCGGGCGCAGGCCCTCGAGGTAGGCGCGCAGGGCGCCGCGGGCGCTCTCGCCGATCGGCACGACGCGCTCCTTGTTGCCCTTGCCGATGCAGCGGACATAGCCGGCGTCGAAGTGCACGTCCTCGACGCGCAGGCCGGCGACCTCGGAGACGCGCAGGCCGGAGGCGTAGAAGGTTTCCAGCAGGGCGCGGTCGCGCAGGTAGAGCTTGCTCTTCGCCGGCGGCGCGCTGAGCAGGCGCTCGACTTCCTTGTAGCTCAGGGTGTCGGGCAGGATCTTCCAGAGGCGCGGCGAGTCCATCACCTCGGCGACGTTCGTCGTCAGCAGGTTTTCCTGCTGGAGGAACCGGAAGAAGACCTTGATGGCGACGAGCCGGCGCGACAGCGAGGAGGTCTTGAGCCCGCCCTCCTTCTGGTCCATCAGGTAGTCGAGGATGTGTCCACGCTTGACGGCGTTGAGCGTGCCGAGCTTGCGGCCTTGCAGCCAGCCGGTGAAGGACTGCAGGTCCGCGGCATAGGCGGCGCGTGTGTTGGGGGAGAGGCCGCGCTCGACGGCGACGTAATCCAGAAATCTCTCGACGAGCGCCTGCATGGCCGCCGGTCAGACTTCCAACTCGCGGCCGGTCAGGAGCCGGAACGCCTCGAGATATTTCTCGCGCGAGCGCTGCGCCACGGCGGCCGGCAGCGGCGGCGCGGGCGGCGTCTTGTCCCAGGCGAGCGTCTCGAGGTAGTCGCGGACGAACTGCTTGTCGAACGACGCCGGCGAGGCGCCGGGCGCGTAGGTCGCGGCGGGCCAGAAGCGCGAGCTGTCCGGCGTCAGCGCCTCGTCGGCCAGCGTCAGCCGGTCGTTGATCAGGCCGAACTCGAACTTGGTGTCGGCGATGATGATGCCGCGCTTGCGGGCATAGGCGGCGGCGAAGTCGTAGAGCGCGAGGCTCGCGTCGCGGACCTGCGCGGCGCGGCCGGCGCCGATCAGCGCGGCGACCTGCGCGAAGGCGATGTTCTCGTCGTGCCCGGCCTCGGCCTTGGTCGAGGGCGTGAAGAGCGCGGTGTCGAGCCGGTCGGCCATGCGATAGCCGGGCCGCAGCGGAATGCCGCAGACCTGGCCGGTCTGCTGGTAATCCTTCCAGCCGGAGCCGATCAGGTAGCCGCGGACGATGCTCTCGACCGGCAGGATGTGCGCTTTCTTCACGATCATCGAGCGGCCGCGGAGCTGCCGCTCGAAGGGCTGGAGGCTGGCCGGGAAATCTTTCCACGCCACCGCGAGGCAGTGGTTCGGGAGGATGTGCGCCGTCTGCTCGAACCAGAAGGCGGAGATCTGGTTGAGGACCCGGCCCTTGTCCGGGATGCCGGTCGGCAGGATGCAGTCGAACGCGGAGATGCGGTCGGTCGCCACCAGCAGGAGGGTCTCGCCGAGGTCAAAGATTTCGCGGACCTTGCCGGTCTTGATCTTCTTGATGCCCGGCAGTTCGCATGTCAGCAGCACGTCGTCGCTCATGGTTGCTCCTCTCGAATGGAAAAACGTGGGCGCACGGTACACAAACCGCGCCGCCGCGTCAATTTCGCGGCGGCGGGTTACGCTCAGGCGGGGGCGCCTTGCAGGCGCTGCGCGATCACGCGGGCCTTGAGATAAATTTCGTCGATGTCCTGGTGTGCAAAATTCGCCTGGCGGCCGAGCTGGAAGATGGCGGGATGCTGGGCGAAGAACTTCTCGGCCACGACCATGAGGTGGTCATAGGCGCGGTCATAGATGGGGTAGGCGTGGCTGAGGTCCATGACCTTGGTGTCGAGGATCTCCTCCGGGCGCAGCATGTCGGCGCGGGCGAGGTCGCTGATGACGCGCTCCACGGAGAACCCGCGCGTGTCGGTGACTTCGCAGCAGAGGACGGTCTGGTCCTCGGCATAGCTCTTGGTGTTGAAGTTGGCGAACTCGGCGACGCGGTTGATGATGTAGTCGCGGTCGGCGAAATAGAACCAGTGGTTCACGCTGACCTGCTTGCGCTTGATGAGCAGGTAGACCAGCTTGGCGGGCCGGAAGTGCAAGGGCAGGTCCAGCCCGAGCATCCGGGAAAAGTCGGGCAGCGGCAGCGAGGAGACAAGCTTGGTGAAGACTTCCTGCTTCGTGTGGCCCTGGTGGTCGAACGTCGCCTCGTAGCGGCCGTCCGGCAGCCGCTGGAGTGCGGTCAGGCGGTGCTGAAGATGGACGTGCTGGCGGATGGGCTTGTGGAGCGCATCGACAATCGCGCCGTAGCCGTGCTGCGCGGGATAATAGAATTCCTTGAAGTAGAGCCGCGACTGCCGGCGGATCAGGTCCTTCAGGCCGCCGACGCGGAGCTTGCGGCGGCCCCACGTGGGCGAGATCTCCGTGGCGGGGATGCCGAACAGCTTTTCCGAGTAGGGCTTGAAGAACAGGCGGTTGAGCGATTTGCCGAACTGGTTCAGCGCGAGCGCCTCGAAGTTGTCCTCCTTGATCTGCTTGCGGAAGAGGTAGTGGAAGACGAGCTGGGCGCTGGTCGTGGGCGAAAACTTCAGCACCATCTCCACGGCGTTGACGGGGTCCTGGATCCAGTGGCCCTGGATGAAGATGCGGCTCTTGCGGCGCATCTTCTCGAGCGGGACGAGCGCCTTGAACTCGCGCAGGACGTCCGCGTCGCTGGTGAAGAAGCGGTGCGGCGCGAGGTCGCAGGGGAAACCGTGCCAGCTGTGGCTGCGCGCGAGGCCGCCATGTTGCACGTCCTGATCAAACACGTCGAAGCGCAGGCCGCTGTCGCGCAACAGGTACGCTACGCTCAAGCCCGCCACGCCCGCCCCCAGAATGCCAATGTTTTCCATCGCGAAAGCGTTAACAAATAAACGGCGGCCCGCGCAAGACGCAATTCACAAAAAACTAACATTTCGCGCGGACGCTCAGCGGTGGAGGGTGGCGGCCGGCGTCACTTCGCGCAGGCGGGCGCCGCGG
>CAIWHP010000052.1 GCA_903912445.1 uncultured Lentisphaerota bacterium | reverse complement strand
TCAAGGCCGCCGTGGCTGAGACAGATGACCACATCCACCTTCTCCTTCTCGCGAAGAACCGTCACCATCTCTTTAGCTGTCTCGATGGGGTCGGCGAACGTAACCGCACCGCCGCTGGTGTAATGAAGGGCTTCTTTGCCGAGCAGTCCGAAGATGCCGATGCGAATGCCGCCCCGCTCGATCACGACATAGCGGCGGACCACCCCATCCTTGGTCAGGCGCTGGAGATCGGCCAGTGTCGGGTCGTTTGCCGCGAAGTCGGCGTTCGCGGCGAGCACCGCCGGAACCCGGCCGGCTTTGGCGGCCATGCCGATGGACTTTCCGAGGCCATCGGGCCCAAGGTCAAATTCATGGTTGCCGAAGGTGGTGGCATCGTATCCCATCCGGGACATGAGCTGCAGTTCGCCGCCTGTCTCGCGGGTGGCGGCGCCGAAGGCAGTCCCCATGCTGTAGTCGCCTGCGTCCAGCACCAGCACAGGGCCCTGTCCCTTGCGCGCTTCCTTCCGCTTGGCGATCAAGGCGGCCAGACGTGCGTACCCGCCCCGGGTTGCGTCGTCGTTGAGTGCAAACGGGGTGTAGTCCGCGGCCGGCCCCATGCCGATGAAGTTCGAGTGCATGTCGTTGGTGTGCAGGATGGTGAAGGTCTTCTTGCCGTCCACTGCCGCGAACAGTCCTCCGGGCAGGAGGATCGTCACGCCGACAGCCGCAGAGACAGCCAGAAATTCGCGCCGGGACATCGTATCGCGTGACATGTGAGTGAAGGTCTCCTTACAGTCCTCTGCTGCGGATAGTTTCTTGTCTCTGTTTTTCATCATTTTGGCCTCCTTGTTATTTTATGGTTGCCGCATCCGCCGGATGACACGACGGGTGCGGCAGTGTTGCATCTGGTTATTAATCGCGGCAAAGCTCAACAAACAGAAACGCCCCGTCGCCTTGCGACAGCGGGGCGCAACAGTGAGGCGCCGGAACTACTTGCCGCTCGACATCTCTTCAATCTGTTTCTGCATCTTCGTCAGGTTGAACGAACCCGCCGTCGCGCTGGGCGGATAGTCCACCATGGTCTTGAGGAACTTGCCGGCCATCTCCACGATCGGCACGATGACGTAAGGACGGTCGAGGAACCAGTCGTTGTAGGTGTTCGAGTTGTGCTGGGCTTTCTCGAACGGATCGCGACGCAAGTTGAACAACAGCGGAGCGCGCAGTTCGATGAACGGCTCGCGCCACAGCGCTATCGTTTCGGCCCGGTTTTCCATGAAAACAACTTTCCAGTCGTTGTAGCGGGCGGCGACGATCTCGCCGATGTCATTCACATAGATGAACTCCTTGCGCGGTGACTCCTTGCTCTTGCCGGAGAGGTAATCAAGCTGGTTATAGCTATCAAGGTGGTTTTTGTAAGTGCGGCCATTAAGCGCCACGCCCTTGAGGAGCTTATCCTTGATGTCCGGCGCACCGGCAGCGGCGGCAAAGGTAGTCAGCCAGTCTTCGTGCGCCACGATGCCGTTGAGCGTCGTGCCAGCCGGGAAATGCCCAGGCCAGCGCACAAATGCTGGTACGCGGTAGGCGCCTTCCCAGTTGGTGTTCTTCTCGCTGCGAAACGGCGTCGTGCCGGCATCGGGCCAGGTGTTGTAGTGCGGGCCATTGTCGGTCGAGTACTGCACGATGGTATCGTTGGTCAGACCAAGATCATCGATCAGCTTGAGCAATTGGCCCACATGCATGTCGTGTTCAACCATGCCGTCGCTGTATTCGTCCTGCCCGGAAATGCCACGATGTTCCGCCTTCACATGCGTACGGAAGTGCATGCGCGTACCGTTCCACCAAACAAAGAATGGCTTGTTGGCCTTGGCTTGGCGCTGAATGAAGTCCTGGGCGGCGATAACGGTTTCGTC
>CAIWHP010000051.1 GCA_903912445.1 uncultured Lentisphaerota bacterium | reverse complement strand
GCCCCAGGCGGGCGAACTGATCTTCCGTAACCGTCAAGACAACCGCTTCTTCCAGCGTCCTTCGCTCCATGGCATGAATCCTCCTTCCAAGGAGGAATTGCTATGGACAGCCCTACCAAGCGTATCAGACGTTCGTCGCCAGAGAAACGACGGTACTGGCAAGACCACATTGAGGCGCAGCATCGAAGCGGACTGAGTATCGGTCGCTATTGCCGCGACCAGGAACTCGCCCAGAGCACCTTTGACTACTGGCGTCGCAAGTTGGCCTCTGTTCCGGCCCCTGTACGCCATGGCCCATCGCCCGTCACCATCGTACCGGTGCCTTTGCAAGTTCTCAGATCGCCAGAACCTGCACCAGCATCACGACGTCCATTCACGCTGTGCCTCACCGTGGCTGAGCGCTTCCACATAGCAATTGGCGGCGACTTCTCGGCATCCGTCCTTGAAAAGCTCGTTGCGACGCTGGAACGGCTCGCATGAATGCGGTTCCTGGCTCGGCTCAAGTCTTTCTCGTGCTCGGAACCACTGACATGCGCAAGGCGATCGACGGGCTCTCTGTCATGGTTGCTGACCAGCTGGCGCGAGATCCGCTCTCAGGCGCATACTTTGTTTTCATCAACCGAAGCCGGACCATCGTCAAGGTACTTTACTGGGATCGCAACGGCTTTTGCCTGTGGCAGAAACGCTTAGAGCGCGAGCGTTTCCGCTGGCCGGAGTCCGAGGCCGAAGTCATGGCAATCGGTGGCCGTGAGCTTTCGTGGATACTCGAAGGGCTCGACTTGAGCCAAGTCCAGGGACACCCGCGGGCGCGATATACGAACGTCGTGTGAGCATGATTTCCATTGTAAATCAGGGGCATTGAGCGTATAATTCTGACATCTATGAACGTTCTCGCCCTCCCTGACGACCCCAAGGCTCTCAAAGGGGTTATCACCGAAAATCTCCAGGTGATCGCCAATCTCGAAGAGCGAATCCGGCTGTTCCAGGCCATACTCTTTGGTCCCAAGTCTGAGAAGCGCAAGGAGCCGGACCCCACGGCGCAACAGCAACACTCGCTTTTCGCCGAGGCCACTATTGAGATATCTTCCGAAGTTGAGGGCATCGTCCAGATACCGGCACATGCGCGCAAGAAATGCGGTCGGCGACCTTTGCCACCAGACCTACCGAGGGTCGATGTCACCCACGACCTATCTGAGGCGGAGAAAGTCTGCGCCTGCGGTCACGCTTTGACCCGCATTGGTGAAGAGATCAGCGAGAAGCTTGACATAATCCCCGCAAAAATCCAGGTCGTTCGGCACATTCGCGTCAAGTATGCCTGCCGCGTCTGCGAAGGCGTTGAGTCCGAGGGCGGCGCGGTGAAATTGACCCCGATGCCTCCCCAGATCATCCCACAGGGGATCGTCACTCCAGGGCTGCTGGCTGACATACTGATCGCCAAGTTCGCGGATGCACAGCCTTTCTACCGCCAGGAATCCAAGTTCGCTCGACTGGGTGTCGAACTCTCCCGTGCCACCATGTGCAACTGGGCGTTACTGGTCGGGAGGGCGGTTGAGCCGCTCATGGAGTTGCTTTTGGAAGACATTCGCTCCGGGCCGGTGCTGGGTTTGGACGAAACCCCGGTCCAAGTGCTTCGGGAACCTGGTCGCGCCAATACGACCACCTC
>CAIWHP010000050.1 GCA_903912445.1 uncultured Lentisphaerota bacterium | reverse complement strand
TACGCCATCAGGCCACGGTCCTTCTCCCCGCGGTTCGATTTCCAGAAGGAGTGAGGGCATGAAAAAGTTGATGACCGTGCTGTTGGGCTTGGGTCTGCTGGCGGCGGCGACCTCGTGTGCGACGTGGCAAACGACGGCGCAGGAGACGCCGGCGCAACGCGACGCGCGGATGGGCTGGTGGCGCGACGCGCGCTTCGGCATGTTCGTCCACTGGGGCCTTTATTCCGGCCTCGCCGGGACGTGGGAAGGCAAGCCGGTCGCGACGAGCGGCGGCATGGAATGGATCCAGCAGCGCGTGAAGGCCGATACCGATACCTACGCCGCGAAGGCGCTCCCGAAATTCACGCCGACGCCGGGTTTCGCCAAGGAATGGGCGAAGATGGCCAAGGACGCGGGCTGCAAGTACATCGTGTTCACGACCAAACATCACGACGGCTTCGGCCTGTTCGATTCCAAGGCGAGCGACTACAACGCGGGAGCGAAGCTGCACCGCGATCTCGCGAAAGAAATTGTCGAGGCCTGTCACGCCGAGGGGCTGCGCGTTGGCTTCTATCACTCGGTGATCGACTGGCATCACGACCAGTACGGCTACGAGAAATCCAAGCAGCTCCCGCACCCGCTCAAGGGCCAGCCCTATCCGAACGGGACGCGCGATCACGCCAAGTACGTGGACTATCTGCACCAGCAGGTCGGCGAACTGATGAGCAACTACGGGACGGTGGACGTGCTGTGGTGGGATTATTCCGCGCTGGATTTCCAGGGGCAGGAAGCCTGGCGGGCGTTCGATTTGATGAAGCTCGTCCGCGCGAAGCAGCCGAACATCATCATGAACAACCGGCTGTTCCGCACCCCGGAAGCGGGCTGGAAGAGCATGGGCACCGAGGGCTTCACCAGCTCGATCGATCCGCAGTACGGCGACTTCGTCACGCCGGAACAGCACATCCCCGCCACCGGCATGGGGAGCACGGACTGGGAAACGTGCATGACGCTGAACACGACGTGGGGCTTCTCCGAGAACGACCACGCGTGGAAGTCCGACGAGACGCTGATCCGCAACCTCGTGGACATCGCGAGCAAGGGCGGCAATTACCTGCTGAACATTGGACCGAAGGGCGATGGCAGCATCCCGGCAGAGACGCTCAAGTCGTTCAAGGCGATCGGCGCCTGGATGAAGGTCAACAGCGAGTCCATCTACGGCACGAAGGCCAGCCCGTTCGACAAGCTCGAGTGGGGCCGCTGCACGCAGAAGCAGCTCGCCGACGGCAACTCGCGGCTTTACCTGCACGTCTTCGATTGGCCGAAGGACGGGAAGATCGTGCTGCCGGGCCTGGCGAACAAGCCGCTCCAGGCCGTGCTGCTCGCGGGCGGGCAGAAGCTCGCTGTGGCCGCGGGCGCGAACTCCGTCACCATCACGCTGCCGGCGGCGGCGCCGGACCAGATCGCCAGCGTCATCGCGCTCGACATCGCGGGCGCGACGCAGGTCATCAAGCCCGATCCCTACGCCGACGAGACGCCGGCGCAGCGCGACGCGCGCATGCAGTGGTGGCGCGAGGCGCGCTTCGGCATGTTCATCCACTGGGGCGTCTATGCGGTGCCCGCCGGCACGTGGGATGGCAAGCAGATCCCCGGCATCGGCGAATGGATCATGAACCGCGGCAAGATTCCGATGGCCGACTACCAGGCGTTCGCTAAGCAGTTCAACCCGGTGAAGTACAATGCCGACGACTGGGTGCGCCTCGCGAAGGAAGCGGGGATGAAGTACATCGTCATCACCAGCAAGCACCACGACGGTTTCACGCTCTATCCCTCGGCCGCGAACAAGTGGAACATGGTCGACGCCACGCCCTACGGCAAGGACCTGCTCGCGCCGCTCGCGGCCGCGTGCCGCAAGCACGGCGTCAAGCTGGGCTTCTACTACTCGCAGGCGCAGGATTGGAACAACGGCGGCTCGGCCTCCGGCGGCAAGTGGGACAAGGCGCAGGAGCGCAGCATGGATGAGTACATAGACAAAGTGGCCGTGCCGCAGGTGCGCGAAATTCTGAACAACTACGGCGAGTTCCCCTCCGTCATCTGGTGGGACACGCCCACGGACATGAACAAGGAACGCGCCGAGAAGCTCATCGCGCTGCTCAAGGCCAAGCCCGGCATCATCCACAACAACCGGCTCGGCGGCGGCTTCCGCGGCGACACCGAGACGCCCGAGCAGTTCATCCCCGCGACCGGCTACCCCGGCCGCGATTGGGAGACCTGCATGACGCTCAACGACACGTGGGGCTTCAAGAGCTATGACGACAAGTGGAAGAGCACCGAGACGCTCATCCGCAACCTATGCGACATCGCCAGCAAGGGCGGCAACTACCTGCTGAACGTCGGCCCGACGGCGGAGGGCGAAATCCCCGCGCCGAGCATCGAGCGCCTGAAGGCGGTCGGCGCATGGATGCAGGTCAACGGCAAGGCGATCTACGCGACGAGCGCCAGCCCGTTCCGCAAGCTGCCGTGGGGCCGCTGCACCAAGGTCGTGGACGCCGAAGGCACGACGCTGAACCTGTTCGTGTTCGACTGGCCGAAGGATGGCCGCCTGCTCGTGCCGGGGCTCAAGAACCCCGTCGAGAAGGCGTGGCTGCTGGCGAACAAGCAGGGCCTGGCCGCGGCCGTGACGGCCGAGGGCATCGAGATCGTGGTGCCGCAGGCCGCGCCGGACCCGACCGCGTCGGTGGTGGTGCTGCGCGTGAAGGGCGCGGTCGTGCCCGCGCCGCTGATCGTGACGGCGGACACGAACGGCGTCGTCGCGCTGCTCGCCGAGGAAGCCACCCTCAAGGGCGAGCTGAAGACCGAGAGCGCCGGCCACCGCTCGAACATCGGCTACTGGCTGAACCCCGCCGACACCGCGGCGTGGGACGTGAAGGCGACCGGCAAGTTCAAGATCACCATGGAAGCCGCCGGCCAGGGCACAACGAGCCTCGTGCTGCAGGCGGGCAAGAACTCCGCGAAGCTGAACGTCGCGCCTGCGACCGGCGACTATAAGAAGTACAAGAAGTATGAACTCGGCACCATCGAGCTGGCGGGCGACCAGCCGGTCAAGGTGACGCTGAAGGCCGTGAAAGACAAATGGCATCCTCTGAACGTCCGCGAAGTGCGGCTGACGCCGGTGAAGTGATTTCGGAACGTAAACGCAATCAAACAAAACCCAGGAGAACGAGATATGTCAGCGAACACATGGCAGTTGATTGGCGGCCTGCCGAAGATCGGCATCCGCCCGACGATTGACGGCCGCCGCAACGGCGTCCGCGAGTCGCTCGAAGGACAAGTGATGGCAATGGCCCAGCGCGCGGCGAAATTCCTCTCCGCGAACCTGCGTTACCCGAACGGCCAGCCGGTCGAGTGCGTCATCGCCGACTCGTGCATCGGCGGCGTTGCCGAGGCCGCC
Organism: uncultured Lentisphaerota bacterium; assembly: GCA_903912445.1. Taxonomy (GTDB): domain Bacteria; phylum Verrucomicrobiota; class Kiritimatiellia; order CAIQIC01; family CAIQIC01; genus DP16D-bin41. Next base: position 36,813 of record CAIWHP010000050.1, on the reverse strand, counting down.
GCGACCCAGGCCAAATTCCAGCGCGAAGGCGTGGGCCTCTCGCTCACGGTGACGCCCTGCTGGTGCTACGGCAGCGAAACGATGGACATGGACCCGCTGCTGCCCAAGGCCGTCTGGGGCTTCAACGGCACCGAGCGCCCCGGCGCGGTCTACCTGGCCGCCGTGCTCGCCGGCCACAACCAGAAGGGCCTGCCCGCGTTCGGCATCTACGGCCGCGACGTCCAGGACCGCGGCGACGAATCCATCCCCGCCGACGTGCAGGCCAAGCTCCTGCGCTTCGCCAAGGCCGGCCTCGCCACCGCGATCATGCGCGGCAAGTCCTACCTCTCGCTCGGCGGCACCTCGATGGGCATCGCCGGCTCGATCGTGGACCAGCCCTTCTTCCAGGACTACCTCGGCATGCGCGTCGAGGCCGTGGACATGAGCGAGATCACGCGCCGCATCGAGGAAGGCATCTTCGACCAGGCCGAGTTCAAGCGCGCCCTCGCGTGGGTCAAGCAGAACTGCAAGGAAGGCAAGGACTTCAACCCGCCCAAGGACCAGAAGTCCGCCGCGGAGAAGGACAAGTGGTGGGCGATGGTCGTCAAGATGACCATGATCACCCGCGACCTGATGGTCGGCAGCCAGACGCTCGACGCGCAGTATGGCGAGGAAGCGCTCGGCCATAACGCGATCCTCGGCGGCTTCCAGGGCCAGCGCGCCTGGACCGATCACAGCCCGAACGGCGACTTCATGGAGGCGATGCTCAACTCCTCGTTCGACTGGAACGGCATCCGCAACCCGTACCTGCTCGCCACCGAGAACGACAGCCTCAACGGCGTCTGCATGCTGATGGGCTACCTGCTCACCAACACCGCGCAGATCTTCGCCGACGTGCGCACCTACTGGAGTCCCGAGGCGATCAAGCGCGTCACCGGCGCCAAGCTGACCGGCGCGGCCGCCGGCGGCCTGATCCACCTGATCAACTCCGGCGCGGCCACGCTCGATGGCACCGGCGAACAGCGCCGGAACGGCAAACCCGCGATGAAGCCGTTCTGGGAGATTTCCAAGAGCGAGGCACAGGCCTGTCTCGACGCCACCAGTTGGCCTGCGGCCGTGACCGAGTACTTCCGCGGCGGCGGCTTCTCCTCGTGCTACCTCTCCAAGGGCGGCATGCCGATGACCATGACCCGCATCAGCACCGTCAAGGGCCTCGGCCCCGTGTTGCAGATCGCGGAAGGCTGGTCCGTGGATATCCCCGGCAAGGTCCACAAGACCCTCGCCGACCGCACCAACGCCACGTGGCCCACCACCTGGTTTGCCCCGCGTTGCAGCGGCAGCGGCGCCTTCGCCGATGCCTATAGCGTCATGAACAACTGGAGCGCCAACCACGGCGCGATCAGCTACGGCCACATCGGAGCGGATCTCATCGCCCTCGCCGCCACCCTGCGCATCCCCGTCGCGATGCACAACGTGGACGAAGGCGATATCTTCCGTCCCAGCGCGTGGGGCCTGTTCGGCGCCCAAGACCCGCAAGGCGCCGACTACCGCGCCTGCCAGAACTTCGGCCCGATCTACGGCTGAAGCAGGCCGAAGACTGAAGGCTGAAGACCGAAGGTAGAAAGCTGAAAGTTGTGCGGGGCGGATTTCCAACCATTGGAAACTCCGCCCCGCGCTTTTTCCAAGCATTGGAAGAAACAAGCCCGTCCCGTTCCAAGCCTCGGGAAAAACTGCGCAGAAAGTTCCGAGCTTTGGAATTTTTGTTGACACGGCAATGCTGTTTCCACATCGTCCACTGTGACGTTTGGGTTGTCTTGAAAAAATGGAATGACATCGAAAAAAGAAGAGGAGTGATCATGAAAGCTACGCGATTAATGACGGTCTTGTTTCTTTGCGGAAGTTTTTATAGTCGGGCAGGAGAAATTGTGGAGGTGAATGCTGCTTCACTTGTCCAGCAGTACAATAATAATATCCTCAAAGCCCAGAAATTATACGACGGGGAAACCATTGTCGTTTATGGCAACGTGAAGGAAGTGACCCGTGAAGCGGATATAATATTTTTAACACCCTTCAACGAGGTCCTTCGCTGTCGCCTCGCCAGGTCTCAATCCGATAAAGCCGCTAATCTAAAATTGGCACAAGCTGTCGGCATAAAGGCTCGTTGTGTTGGCAAGGCGGTTACTACCATCTGGTTAGAAAACGGCATTCTGCTTGATACGTGGAAAGCCAAGGAAGAGGCCAAGCAAGAGCAGGAGCGGAAGGCAACGCTTTCCCAGATTCATACGGCAACGGCGCAACAGCCAGCCGCCATCGGAGATGAACTAGCGAAAGGGCTAATGGATGAAGCCGCTCAAGACCCAACGAAAAAACTTGAGGCTATGCTTGCTGCAAAACCCGACGACCGTCAGGTGCAAGCTGAACTCGGCCACCTGCTTTTTGTGAAGGCGAAGACCGACTCAAATCTTGTTGCCAAAGCCATTGTTCATCTCGATAAGGCCGTCGGAGAGAGTTTGGAGCAAAAAGCTGACATTGATAATTGGGAAGGGCGTGCACGCTTTGAATTGGCTTATCTAACGCAAAACCAAGGCAAACCTGAAGGATGCAAAGCGCTCCTGGACTCTATTGAGTATCCGTCACGTTCTGGTGGTTCACCGGCCCCGTTGTCAGAAACGGCGTTGTCCTGCCACCTGTTCGCGGGAACCATCGCAAACCGTAACGGTGATGCCCAATTGGCATGTAAACATTTGAGTGAATACTTAAGTGAAAAAATCGAGACTGGAACCATGACGCCAACGGATCTCAAAATCTATGTTTATGCATGGAAACTTGCGGTCAAAAACATGGACTGCCCACCTGTAAGTAAAACCCCCGGGGTCAACCTGAGCTATTTCTGCCATATAAAGAGTGCGAGCATGGAAGGCAGCATCATGGCCGTGAAAGATAAGGAGACGATCAGGCAAGTTGCTGAAATATTAAGTAAAAGTGGTAACAGTGCCCTTGTGTATTCCTCTGAAGTTGTCATGAAAAAACTGCAAAGCTTGAGGAACTGATATGACCCATCCTTTGACGGAATCCAATATCAAGCATCCAATTCGCGATCTAGTCATCCGTGAATTCCAATCCATCTTAAGCGCCCCCGGTAGTGATCCCCAAGAATTCCCGCTGAAAGCGCTAAGGACGGAGTTTAGGGCGGATTTTGCGTATAGAGTGACTACGGGCGGTTGGTGTTTCATCGAGGATGATAGTCAAGGAACGTGTCTAAGCAACCTCCTGAAGTATTCAGCGTGGATTGAAGAAAATAATCCTGAACGGCCGATTATTGTCTTTCACATAATCGCGCCTAAAGACTCTGCCTGGATTGCGTTGTGTCAACGAGAGAGCGAAAGGCTCAACCGAACGATCACCGGATTCAAGCATGTGATTATCACAACGCCAGACTGGCCTGAGAGTGAGCCCCAATGGCTTGAGGATCTTCAACGCAAAATGAGTGAAATGTTGAAGGCGTGAATATTATCGCCTTATGTTTCTGTGCCTCTGTGGTGATATGTTCCTCCATTAGCTTCGGGCTGGTCGGCGGCGGGTGGGACTGCTAAGGTCGGGGCAACCGGAGAACTAACATGAAGAAGATCGCTCTGCTGTGTCTCGTGCTCGTGGTCGGGTTGGTGGCGGGCTGTGCCTGCCCTTGTGCCAATACCAAGGTGGCCGCGCCGGAGAAGGTGCTGCGGCATGTGGTGATGTTCCAGTTCACGGCGAACACCACGCCGGAGCAGCTCAAGGACATCGAGGCGGCGTTCCGTGCGCTGCCGACGAAGATCCCCGGCATCACCGGCTTCGAGTGGGGCACCAACGTCAGCCCGGAGAACAAGAACAACGGCCTGACGCACTGCTTCTTCCTGACCTTCGCCTCCGAGGCCGCGCGCGACGCCTACCTCCCGCATCCCGCGCACAAGGCCTTCGGCGCATCCCTCAAGGGCCACGTCGAAAAGGTCTGCGTGCTGGATTACTGGTCGCAACCTTAAAGAGCCATGGTTGATGGATCAATGGAGTATGGGGGCAATGGGAGACGAAGCGGACGATCGCTGCCCCTCACCTCGATCTTCTCCCTCGATGGGCGACGGAGGCAGTCGATTCGCGCCGTACGCCAGCATCGAGGGGGATGAACTCCATCGCTAAAACATGGCGGATCGGCGTGTCGGCTTTACCGGCGGCTGGCCGGTATGAAGTTCTGCTGGGCAGCGTCGCCCCGTCACCGACGAAGGTGACGCTGGACCTCAAGGGCCTGCCGACCGACGCCAAACTGCAGGTACGTGTCCTGCCAGCGACCAACCTCGACGTGCCCCTGACCGCGGAGCACATCCCGCTGGTGACCGACTACACCACCGAGCCGACCCAAGGCGGGGTGCGCGTCATCCTGACCCGGGTGGAAGCCAATCAGGCGTACCAACTGCAATTCGCGCGCTAAAGAGCTACGGGTGGAAGATGCGACCGAGCCCGCTACGTTTGGCCACGGAGTGTCTTGACATTAAGCGCCAGGCGGGCGATTCTACCTGCGGGTAAGCGCAGGAAAGGTAGAGGTCGCTCCTTGCGAGTGGCAGCCCTTACGGGTGGGATCCTCGGTTCCTGGGACCCTTGATTTCATAAGCCTTCGAGGTGTTTCGCCTCGGGGGCTTTTGATTTTACGGTGCCGAAATCATCGGGCCACACTTTCAGACCGTAGCCCATGACCTCGCCTTTGTGACGATAGAGCGTCTTCTTCAAATGCGGCAAGTAGCTGGTCTCCGTCTCCCCGTACCGGTTGACCTTGAGAGCGAAGTGAAAACCGGACGCCACTGCGTCAGCCACCTGCAAGCCCGCCAACTCGGAATGCTCCACCGCTTGAATCCGCTCTGGGTCAATCGCGGTGCGATCAATCTGCACTTGTTGGGGATTCGCTTCCGCTTGCTTCAATAGCAGACGCAGATAGGCGCGGATATCCTCATAGGACATATTGCTTCGGTTGGAGAAAATGACCTCCGTAAAACCATCGCCTTCGCCGGTACGACGCCCGTCTCGACACAGCCAAGAGACGCGCTCCAACAGCAGTCGGGAGGCATAGCGATAGAGCAAGTATTTGGTATTTTGGAATTTTTCCGGCTCGGCAATGAGCGGTTTATAAACCAACACGCTCACCGTACGCATGGGCAGTTCTCCGACCCGGCGGATGTAGGGCACACGCTGTTCGTGCTTCAAATCCACAAAGTGCAAGGGTGTCTTCGGCGGCTTCTTCAAGACCTCGCGCACGGCTTTGAGGCATGAGACCATCTGCAGGTCGTTCGCCTGTCGAATCACCGCTGCCGAAAGAACGAACCAGCGGGAACTGCCGCTGCCGTCGGCATTGAAAACAAACCCCTCATCCCCGGATTCGTCAATATAGGTGAGATAAGAGGGCTTCATAACTCAACTCCTCTCGGCGGCGGTCGGCGCGGCGGCGCCCCAGACGCGGGCGAGGGTCGCCTGAATCTTTTTCTCGAAGCGCGCGATCAGTTCGCGGTTCGCCGCGACCAGCGTTTGCTCCGCCTCGATCTCGGCGACGATCGCTTGCTGTGTTGCGATGGACGGCAAGGGAATCGGAATACTCTCAACAATGGTCTGGTTTATTTTTGGCATGCTCCCGGCGGCACCGACGGCGTTTCGCGTGACGTACTCGCGAACGGTCGCGCCTTGCAGAGCGGTCAGGAGATATTGGCTGAGAATCTTCTTTTTGTTAGCACGAACGCGAATCATCAAGTCAGGATAAATGAAATTCTTTTCATCCACATCGAAGATTGCAGCTGTTCCGACAAGTTCCTTTGTGTTGCCTCGCTGTAGATAAATATCGTCGCGACGGCACCGACACGGTGCATCAAGAGAAATTTCCTCGTCCAGATACTTGAATTTGGAAAGGTCCAGCTTTCCCCTTGTAGTAGCGCTCAAAGTCAAAACTTTTAGTTTTGTGACGCGATCAACAGGCTTGCCCGAGTAGCCATTCTTGGGTTTGCTCTCGATGATTTCGTCCAGCGTTACCATCGGCCAGTCGGGGTGGATGGGGATGTGGGGGCGGTAGTGGTCGAGGACGGCGCGGGCACCGTTGATGACGCTCTGGTAGCCCTCGATCTCCGCCACGATCTCCCGCTGAACTTCCAACGGCGGTAAAGGAATTTTGAACTCGGCCAAGTCCTCGACCTTCATGCTGACATTGGCCGCGCCTTTCATGAGAGCGGCCATTTTAGCCTTTAGAAGGTCGAGAACCAGATAAAGGTATTTAGCATTTAGAACACCGGGATCTTTGGGTTGGAGAGCCGCCAAGAGGTTGGCCACAGCGAATTTTCCGTTGGCGAAATGGATTCGGTTGATCGACGCGCGTCCGTGACCAGTGGATGAAATTAGCGGGACGCAAACCGTCTCACCTTCCATCTGATAATCGGAAGAAGTAAGCCAATTCTTGGCGGTTACGATGAGCGGATATGGACCCGGTTCTGTTTTGGTGCTGGAGTGCGTGCCTTTCTTCAGCGAACAGACCTCGGCAAGCCTGACGGCGCGAGTCCCGGCGCGGACTTCAATCGGCCGATAACGTTCGCCACTGAGATTACAATCATTGGCCAACACTGCGCTACGCTCAGCGAGCCATGAATACTTAGATATAGGTTTGTCTAAGTAGTAAGCCGCAAAGTCCCTGATGACGTGAGGCAAATCGTTATGTTCGGTGACCGTGCGTTTGATGCCCAGGCTGACACCGATGGCCTGAACAGAAGAAAAGAGGATCTGCGGCCTGCTTTTGGCGATTCGTTTGTCCAAAACCAGGATGGAGGTCTTCACGCCGGAGTACGGTTGAAATACGCCGGAGGGTAATGAGATGACGCCAATGAGTGCATCTTTCACCAAAACCGAACGCAAGCGCTGGTACGCAGTGCCATTCTGGAAAATAATGCCTTCGGGGACAATGATACCTGCCCTCCCATGCGCGGTCAGGTGTTCGAGCATGTAGTCAACGAATAGCACTTCACTGCGGTTGCAGGGAACGGAGAATCGTTTGTGCGGCTTGATGCCGCCTTTCGGGGACATGAAGGGCGGATTGGCCAGGATCACGTCGAAGTGGTCGTTCCAGCGTTCCTCGCTCGTCAGCGTGTCATATTCGTAGATCTGCGGTGCGTTGAAGCCGTGGAGGTAGAGGTTCACGAGCGAAAGGCGCACCATGTCCGGTGAGATGTCGTAGCCGCAAAAGTTCTTGGCGAGGCGGCCGCGGTCATCCGGGGTAAGGAAGCTGTGCCCGAGCTTGTCCGTGTTCGTCCGCAGAATGTGTTTCCAGGCCGAGATCAGGAACCCGGCGGTGCCGCAGGCGGGATCGAGGACGGTTGCGTTTTTCGTGGGCGCGACGATCTCGACCATGAAGTCGATGATGTGCCGCGGCGTGCGGAACTGGCCGGCATCCCCCTGAGAACCGAGGATGGAGAGCAGGTATTCGAAGGCGTCGCCCAGCCGTTCGCTGTGGTCATAGACAAATTCGTCGATGATCTTGAGGAAGCTCTTGAGCGTCTCCGGGTCGCGGTAGGGCAGGTAGGCGTTCTTGAAGATGCTGCGGAAGAGCGGCGGGATGCCGGGGTTCTCGGGCATCTTGGCGATGCCGTCGGCGTAGAGCGCGAGCATCTCGTGCCCGCCCAGGCCGGCGCGCAGCAGCTTGGCCCAACCGTAGCAGGCAAACTCCTTGGCGAAAAACTTGCGCTTGCCGCCGAGCTCCTCGGACTCGGCATCCATGTCGTCCATGAATTTGTAGATCAGGGCGATGGTGATCTGCTCTACCTGGGATTTCGGGTCGGGCACCTTACCGACGAGAATATCGCGGGCGGTGTCGATGCGGCGTTTAGTGTCGGTGTCGAGCATGGGGTGCCTTTCAGGCGGCAAACTGGTTCAAGGGGACGTAGTCCTTGATATATTCGGGGATCAGAGTGCGGTACTTCTCCGGCACGGCCTTGAAGTCGCGCGTCGAGAAGACCGGATTGGTCGCCAGATCGGTGAAGTTCTTGCTCTCGATGATGTGCCGGACTTGATCGCTGGTGACGTAGGCCTTGAAATAGGTCTTCAGCGCGGGGATCGCCGCGGCCTCGGCGGGCTTCTGGTCGGCGAGGAACTTGGCGAACTCCTCTTCGAGCAGTTCATCCTTGGACTTGAACCGGGGGATCAGGCCGAAGATCTTTTCCAGGATCTCGCGCAGCGTCAAGCGGCGATCCACGGCGGCGGCTTTGCGGAGTTTGTCGAGGTTATAGAACTCCTGGGGCTTGTCGAAGACCTCGCGATTCACGTAGTCAATGACCCGGTCCCACCGGCCGGCCTCAACGTCGCTCTTGATCGTGGCATTCTCGCGGATGGCGGTCTCGAAGTTGCCGTAGAACATCCGGTCGATCTTCATGCCTTCAGCGCCGATGGTCGCTTCCTTGATCGTGGTCAGGAGGTCCAGCCCCGGATATTCATAGACGCCGCCGGGGACCGTGGGCCCGCCGCCCCTATCGGTGCCGCCCTTGCCTTGGTGCTTGGGCAGCTTGATCACTTGGTCGTAGTTGAACCTCTGGTCGAAGTATTCGCAGGAGGCGAAGAAATCGAAGAGCTTGTAGGCGACCTTGCCTGGTTGCGCGACCGTCGCCTTGCGGTCTGCGTCGAAGAGCTGTTCCAGAAAATCGTGTTTGCGGGTGCCGCGGCCTTTGATCTGGATGAACTCCGTCGGCGAGAAGATCGGGCGGAACAGGCCGAGGTTCAGAATGTCGGTGCAATCGTAGCCGGTGGTCATCATGCCCACCGTGACGCAGACGCGGGCCTTGCTGGTCTTATAGCTGGAGATGAAGTTGGCCGAACCCAGCAGGTTGTTGTTGCTGAAGTTGAGCGTCATCTGTTGCGCGTCGGGGATCTGGGAGGTGACCTGCACGGCGAAATCCGACTGGTATTTGCCGGGGTAGCGTTTGTCCGCCATCTGGTTCAAGAGCTGGGCGAGCTTGGTGGCGTGCCTCTGGCTGACGGCGAAGACGATGGACTTGCCGAACTCGCTGCTAACCGGATCGCACAGGCCGTGCTCAAGAAACGTTTTACAAAAGAGCGCGTTGGTCGAGTCGGAAAAGAAGCGGCGCTCAAACTCGCGCTGCTTATATGTTTCCTCCTGGTCTTCGCCCTCCGCGTCGGTGCACATGACAATATAGCCCTTGTCGGAGAGCAATTGCGCGGTGATCTCGGTACGGGCATCGACGACCGTGGGATTGATGAGGAAGCCTTCCTTTACGCCTTTCCGCAGATCGTATTGGAACGTGGGCTGGCCGTTCTCGCAGCCGAAGGTCCGGTAGGTATCGAGCAGCAGGCGGCGCTCGACCTCGCGGGGATCCTTGGTCGCGGCCGAGGTGTTGATGAAATGCTTGAGATAGTGGCGCGGCGTGGCGGTCAGGCCCAGCTTGTAGCCGACGAAATGGTCAAAGACGGCGCGGGCGTTGCCGCCGATCGAGCGATGGGCCTCGTCAGAGATGACGAGGTCGAAATCCGTGGGCGAAAAGAGCTGCTGGTATTTGTTGTTGAAGAGCAGCGCTTGGACGGTGGTGACGACGATCTCGGCGCGATGCCAATCGTCGCGATTTTCTTTGTAGATGACCGCCTTGTGGTCCTTCGCGAGATTCCGGACCAGGGCTTTATGAGCTTGGTCTTCCAGTTCCAGCCGGTCCACAAGGAAGAGCACGCGTCCGGCGTTGGCCGTCTTCAGGAAGAGTTTGCAGATGGCGGCGGCGATCAGGGTCTTGCCGGTGCCGGTGGCCATTTCGAAAAGGAAACGGTCTTGCCCGGCGGCGACCGCCTGCTGGAGCGCATGGATGGCTTGCAACTGGTAAGGACGCAAGAACCGGAGGCCGTTATCGGTGATAAAACGGGGACGCTCGGCCGCATTTTTCCACGCCGCTTCGGCGGCGTAGTGCGGGCGCTGCGTCAGCACGATGAAGTCCTCGGCGACCAACTCCGCGACAAGGCGCTGCGCATCGGGGACCGTCTTCTGGTAACCCGTGACGGAGGCCGGCGTCGGGAAGGTGGTGATGATGTTGGGATTGCCACGTTCGAGGTCCCAAAAATAATGCAGATTCCCGTTCGACAGGATCACGAAGCGGCAGTTTTGCGCGTGGGCATATTTCCGCGCCTGCTCCTTGCCGACGAGCGGATCTTTGCCCTCGGCCTTGGCTTCGAGAACGATGAAGGGAAAGCCTTTTTCGTTGAGCAGCAGAAAATCGATGAAGCCCGTCTTGATCTTTTCGAAATTAGCGCCGAGTGCATCCAAGGCCTGCTCGGTGATTTTGACACAAGGTTCGAGTTGTATGTTGGCGGGTCCTTGGGCGTCCGCGAAAAAACGCCAGCCGGCGGCTTCCAGCAGCTTGTTGATCGTGATCCGGGCAGCGGCTTCCTTTTTTTCCATTCGCTTCCCATCCCGCAGACTGCACTCACTCTGCCTTGGTGTTGAATCCAGTCCGCCCCTTAAGGCCTGGCCGTATTCCGATGCGCGAGAAAGAATAAGACCCCCGCGATGCCATGCAAAGAAAATAAGCGCAGCGTTGGCGATGATGATGCTGCCCCGAGGTGACGACACTTTCCGAGCGCGGTTAGGGGCTTTGCACTTTCCCCGAGGTCGGCGCCGGGAGCACGGTGACTAGGACCGCCGTGTCGGGGGCCTTGCCGGAGTAGAAGGAGAGGCAGTGTTTGCCCGAGAGCGTGGTGGCGTTCACGTTGCCCGCATCGAAGGTGGACTCGCTCCCCGTGGCCACCGCCTCGGATGCCGGCCACTGGAGCGGATGGTCGAACACGCGGTCGGGCGCCACGACGCGGCGCCGCAGGACGCCGCCCTGGCCGCGCTGATAATAATAGTTGCTCAGCAAGCCGGTGGCGGTGTCGAGGAGCAGGCTCGGCGTGGAGGCCATGACATCGCCGATGTTGGTTGGCGCGCGCGTCCACGTCTTGCCATAGTCCGTGGAAACCAGTTGGAATTGAGCGCGCGTCGTGGACGCTCCCCCTTGCTCCGTCCGGGCGATGGCGAGCAGCTTGCCCTCGCCGAGGTAGACCGCGGAGGGCTCCGTCGGCCACTGCGGTTTGGTCAGCCCGGACTCGATGGTGGTCTGGGTCCAGGTGACGCCGTTGTCAGAGCTGGTCACCGTGCCCCACGAGTGACACGGGCCGTCATCGCCGTAGTTGCCCGCGAACCACAGGGCCATGAGCCCGACCGTGGGGACCGCGAAGACGTCGGAGATCTGCACGGGGACCACGGCGAGCTGCGGCGTCGCCACGCGCGTGAACGTCACCCCGTCCGTGGTGCGGTAGAGGTCGTGGAGCCACTCCGCCCCGACGCGCCGCACCCAGAGGAGCATCGCCCCCGTGGCATCCAGCCCCTTGCCGACGGCGACATCGCCGTAGCCCGGTGTGTTGGCGACCACCGTTTCCGGCGTCCAGGTTTTTCCCTCGTCCGTGGAGGTGCGCGCATAAACGGCGCGGGCGTCTTCGCCGATCGAGTGCGCCGTGCCCCGGCTGTACACGCAGACCAGCTTGCCGCCGAGGGCCTGCAGCATCGGCCACGAGTTGTAGCCGCGCACCGCCTGCACGACCTGTGGCTGCGCGAGGGCGCCCAAAGGCGTCACCTTGACCAGCGCCAGGCCCGTGGGGCTGGTGAACGTGTCGGCGGGATCGCCCGGCTCCCGCTGCACGCGCACCCACAGGGGCGCGTTGGGTTCCACGGCGTAGTAAGACTCCAGGACGATGGTCCGGGAGTGGCAGGGTGCGGCGGGCAGCGCGGTGCGCACGGGCTTGCCTTGATAGTAACGGGCCGTGAACGGGGCGTTCTCTACCAGCTGCGACAGGTGGACCCTATAGACATCCTCATGGTTGGTACTCGTGGCCGCGTCCGTCGTGGTCACGACAATCTCGACCTTCACGGCGGCGCAGCCGCTCGGGAGGCCGGCCACGAGTCCCGCGACAGACTGCCCGACCGTGGAACCCGACAGGGACCACACCGGGGCCTGCACGGAGCCGCTCGACATGAGCACGAGCGAAGGTCGGCCCGTCGCGAGCGACAGGTCATGGGCGGTCAGGCAGAGCGGAGACTCCTCCCGCTGGCCAGGAGCGCCCGCCCCGAAGCTGGCGACGGCGGAGGCCAGCAGCGCAAGGGAAACTCCGGCCACTGCTTTCCGGAACGGGCTTACGGGTTTTGGCAGGGAGGTTGTCACGGCAGCTCGATAGGTTGTGGGTTTCTGCGGTCGGTTGCTCGGCTGGCTGCTTTGGGTGCAGCCGTGCTGCGTTATCCGGCGGCTCGCAGCGGTCAGCGGTCGCCATGCCGGGTGGAGAAGACGCCGCCGCGGACCGTGAGGTTGAGCTGCACCTCGGCGGCCAGCCGCTCGAGCAGTTTCCGGGTTTCCTGGTCCAGCAACTGGCCGCGGTTCTCCAGCCAGAGATGCTTCTTGTATTCCGGCGAGGTCAGCGCGGTGTACTCGCGATAGCAACCCTCGAACGGGAAGGGCTCCAGCGACCAGCGTTGGCTCGTGACGAGGGTGTTGTGGTCCACCGGCTCCTCATAGATGCGGGCCAGCTCGCGCCCGGCGCGCTCCGCGGCCGCGCGCTCGATCACGATGGGGCCGGTGACCGCGGCCAGGATGGTGTCGGGTTCCGCCCACTGCCAGCAGGAGCTCCCCATCCGGAAACGCGGGGTGCAGTCGAGATAGAGGTCGGCGGCCACCTGGTTGGGGAAGATGCCCTGCTTCAGCTCGGCGGCCGTGACCACCTTGAACACCGTGGATGTGGCCCCGGGCAGATGAATCGCGGCGGCCAGCATCTTCATGTAGTATTCATGCCAGGCCTGCAGGTGCGGCTCCCGCAGCGGACGGATCTTGGCCTCGTAATCCGCATCCTGCGGATAGCGGATCGGGCCGATGATCGGGAAAAAGATGAGGCCTTGCCCGACGGTGGTCGACCACCAGTCCACCGCGCCGTTGACGTTCACGCGCAGCGAGTCGCAGTTGACCGTGAAGACCACGACGGAGCGGGCCTCCGCGATGGTCTTGGGCGACAGCGTGCGCAGCGATGCGATTTCCTTCTGGGTGGCGCAGGACGCCAGGAGCAGCCCCACGACAGCTGCCGTGAGCACCCGTCCACCCCGCTTCAGCATGGCGATCTTCATGTTGCGTGCCTCCTGCGTTCAAACTGGCGAGCAAACCCATAGTAAAGCGTGCGCCCGACCCGCACAACTTATTCCAGCGCCGGGCTCAGTCGAACTGCAGGAACAGTTCCTTGGGCAGGTTGACGGGGCGCCAGCGGGGCTCGTCGAGGGTGCCGACAAGCTTGAACTCCAGCAGCTTGGTCACCGGGAAGGTCAGGATGCGCAGCGTCTCGGCCAGGATGCCGCTGCGCAGCAGCTGGACCTGCGCCTGGAAGTTCAGGTCGCGGCCAAACTGGTAGTCGCCATGGCTCTTGACGCTGATGACGGAGCCTTTGATGCTGATGTCGTCGGACTTGAGTTTGCCGGCGCCGAGCGCGAAGGGCATCATGAATTCGGACTGCGATAGGTAGCCGAGGCCGGGATAGAGCTTGCTCAAGATTTTGGAGAGGCCGCCGAACAGCCGCACCTGGAAGATGGAGCCGTTGTGGATGTAGACCTGGCCGGTGCCCTCGATGGACTGCCACGGGTCGAGCCAGCCGGCGAGCTGCGCCTGCCCGGAGAGCTCGCCGCTGAAGGTGCCGTTGGTGCTAGCCGGCGCCCCGGGGAGGAACTGCGCGCGCACCATCTCCGACAGGCGCGTGGCGTTGGCGTTGGAGATGACGGCGGTGACCGTATAGCGGCAGTTGGTGGAGCTCTCGACATTGCTCAAATCCACCGCGCCCGCAAACGGGCCGCCGCAAAAGACGCCGTGGACGTTGGTGAAGGTGAAGCGCGCGTCGCGGGCAAACAGGTCGAAGCTGGCGTGATCGGCCAGGAGCTTCTGCCAGCCCAGCCGCTCGCCCTCGGCGCTGACGCGCAGGTCGGTGCCCTTGAGCGTCGCGCCGACCGAGACGCGGCCGTGGATGGCCAGCTGCACCGGGCCCTGGAACTCGAACTTGCGGATGATGCGCTCGAAGCCCGGCGCAATCATGCGGGCGACGGGATGCGGCGGCGCATTGCCGGTGACATCCAGGTCCACCCAGTCTTCATCAAAGTTGTACCGCACATGGCCGTGCGCCTGGCCATCCTCGCGCACCACGACGGCGTCGGGCAGGTCGAGCATGCCGCGGCTGTAGCGGAAGGTCGAGGAGGCCAGCGTCACCGGCTCCTTGCGGAAGGCGAAGCGCGTGGCGGTGACTCGGCCGGTGACGACCAGCGTGTCGAGATTGGTCAGCACGCCATCCACGCCCACATCGCACTCGGGCGGCCGTTCGTCAAAGCGCAACAGCGCGAGCAGGTTCGAGACGCCGGCCCCGAAGACCGGGTCGAACGCGGTGTAATCGAACGTGGTGTGCGCCTGCGCGCTGAAGATTTTGGTCTGGAGCGAGGAGGAAAAGGCGCCCTCGAGGCGGCCGCGCTGGCGGTCCGTGCCGACCTCCGCCGCGATCCGCGTCAGCTTCAGCTCGTCGTCGAGGCGGCTGAACTGCATGCGGAGGCTGCGCAGGGGCACGCCGGCCGCATCCACGCTCTGCAGCCGGCAGCTGCCCGCGACGCGCGCCAGCAGGTTGCTCAGCGGGGCGGGGCCCAGGGTGACCTCGCCGCTGGCCGTGCCCTGGACGCGGATGCTGCTGTTGCTGTAGGCCCGCTGCCATGCGGCGGGCAGCAGCGCCAGCACCTGGTCCGGCGGCAGGTCGGAGCTCAGATGGGCCCCGGCCTCGTGCGCTGGATCCAGCGCGAGCGCGCCCTGCGCGGCGAGCCGGCGCGTCCCCTGCGCGAGGGCGACCGCGGCGCTGACGTGGGTGCCGGTCGCCGCGAGGGTGACCTGCCACGGGGCAAAGCGCACGCCTTGATAGTCCGCGGCGCCGCCGCGCAGCTCGGTGCGGAAGGTGTTTTTTTCGGAGGCGCCGCGCCGCACGTCAAAGTCAAAAGCGACCTCGGGCACGTCGGCCAGCCGCACGGCGGCGCGATAGTCGAGCAGCGGCTTGAGCCACGGCGGCTCGCCCTTGCGCAGCGGCGCCAGCAGGGCGGCGAGGTCGAACTGCTCCGGGGTGGCGGCCGTGCCGGTGAGCGCCTCGCGCGCCAGGCCGCGCCCGTGCCAGCGCGCGCCAGCGGCTTCGCACGTCCACTCGGTCAGGCGCACGTCGCGCGCCGTCAGCAGCACGCGCGCATAGATGTTGCTCACGCAGACCTGCGGCATATTGGTATAGCCGAGCTCAAGGCACGCGTGGCCGCGGACGATGTTGACGGAGCGGATGCCGTGCCGGCCCTCGCGCCACTCGGCGGGATTGAGGAAGATCCGGACCTTCTGTGCGGCGAACAGCGGCGTCCGGGCGGCGGCCGTCTCGAGCAGGGTGACCTCCTCGAGCGCCAGGCCGTTGAAGATGTCGATCCGCGCCTGGCCCACCTGGAGATGGAGGCCGTGCCGGCCCAGCTCGACCAGCGCGCGGTCGAGCCAGGGGCGCGGCAGGCCCCAGACACAGAGCCAGAGGAGGCCGAGCGCGACGAGGATGATGAGCCATTTGAAGGCAAACCACGCGGCGTGGAACAGACAGCCGCAATGGCTGCAGAACCGCTGCCAACGCCAGCGCAGCATGAACAGGCGGCCGGCCAGCGAGCGGTTAGGGCTGCGTTCCGGCGGCGGCATGTGTGTTTGTTTGGGCACGCGGAATCTCGTTTGTAGCCGGCGCGGCTGGGGCTGCCGGCTTGAGCCAGTCCCTCGTCAGCAGCAGCGCGGCCGGCTCATCGAGCACAAAAACAACATCCTGTCCGCGGATCATCGCGTACCGGCCGCCGGCGGTGGCGCCGCCGATGAGCACGGTCTTGGCCAGGCTGGCGTCGCCCTTGAGGGACAGCATCAGCGCCAGCTCCGGCTGCAGGAGGCCATACTTGCCGAGCTCCTTGTCGTCGGCCGCGACCAAGCTCTGCGCGCGCAGGAAACAGAACGTGCTGAGCACCTCGGCGACCAGGTTCCCTTCCGCCGGACCCTTGGCCGGCGTGACCACCGCGAAGTCGTTGGTGGCCGAGGCGCGCTCGACGACCTGCGTCGCGCCGCCGCGGACCAGCGTCAGCTTGAGCACGTCGGCGGCGTTCAGCATGAGAATGTCGCGGCTGCGGAAGACCAGCGGGTCGGCGGTCAGGTTGGTGAGGGCCGCCGCGGGGATTTCATAGGGCGTGGCCTCGTGCTCCAGGCGGGCGGCGAGGCGGCCGCTCGGGCGCGGCTGGCCGCTGACGAGCAGCGTCTGCGCGTCCTCGCCCGGCACGGCCTTGGCCGGCGCGTTGGTCGCCGCGGCCGCGCCGGTCTTCAGCAGGGTGATGCGCCACGCGGGCTCGGCCAGGCCGAGCGCGCCGGGGTTGGCGGCGCTCTGGTCGAGGAAGTCCTCGATCTTCACGCCGGTCAGCTGCGTGATGAACTCCTGCACGCGCGCACCGTCGGCCTTGGCCGGGCGCGGCTGCGTGATGGCCCACTCGCCCTGGGCATCCTTCTTCAGCTCCAGCTTTTTCTCGCCCTGCTGCACCCGGAGCCCGGCGATGTCGTAGCCCGACAGCGTGAACAGGCGCCGGTCGCGCAGGTCGTTGATCTTGCAGCTCACCTTGGCGAGCGCGTCGGTGCTGACGGCGTAGACCGACTTTTCCGGCGGCGTGCAGGCGTAGACCTGCGCCGCGTTGGTGCCGGCCGGCTTGCCGACGAGCAGCACCTGCTCGTTGGCCTTGTCGCCGGCGTTGAGGGTGACCTTGACGGCGTTTTCGTCGAGGCCGTAGGGCGTGAAGTCGGCGACGCCATCGGCGGCGAAGTCGGCCACCTTCCAGTCGAAGACGGCATCGAGCACGCCCTGCACCGCGGCGCGGTCGGCGCGGGCGACGAGCGGCTGCTGCATCTGCCAGTCGCCCTTCTCGTTTTTCGCGAGCTGGACCAGCCGGCCGCCGCCGCGCAGGTCGAGCCGCTTGACGTCGAACGCGGAGCCGGACAGCAGCGCGCGGTCGCGCAGCGCGACGGCATGCGCCGGGAAGTTGTTGGTCACCGCGGCGTCGGTCGCGACGACATCGCCGCGCTCGGCATCCTTGAGGTAGATCGCGCCGCCCACCGGCGCGCTGCGACCGAAGAGCACCGTCTGCCTGCGCCCGCCGAGGTCGAGGGCGACGCTGCACCGCGGCGTCTCCAGGCCGTAGTCCGCGAGCTTGGTATTCCGCTGCGTGCGGTCCTGTTCCGTGACGACCTCGCCCCGTTTCATGTCGGCGAGGCCGCTGAGCAGGCGGTCCACGGCGCCGGCATCGGCGCGCGCGGCGACCGGCGCGGTGAGGCGCCACTTGTCATTCTGCTTCGCGCAGGTCACGGTCAGGTTCGTGCCCGCCGTGTAGGTGAAGCCGGTGACGCGGGCCGGCTCGATCCGCAAGGCCTTGCGCGCGGCCTCCTCGCGCTGCTTCGTCGTCTCGCCCTTGCGGTCAACAAAGAGCAGCCAGGCCCCGAAGCCCAGCGCTGCCAGCAGCAATATGATGGTAGTCCGTGGATTCATCTCAAGCCCTCCTCCGCAGCCAGACGACGATGCCCAGCAGCGCGATCAGCGCCGGCAGGCCGCCGATCACGATCCAACCGAGCAGCCGCAGCTGCGACGCCTCCAGCACCAGCCGGTACTCCGCGACGGCCTTGGGCGCGATGGCCATCAGCTCCTTGCGGTCGAGCAGCCAGTTCAGCGCGTTCTGGAAGAGATCCGGGTTGCCGCCGATCAGCGCGCTGTTGGCCAGGAAACCGGAGTCGCCGAACACGACGAGGCGCACCGGCTTGATCTGCGTATCGAGCGCGCCGGGCGCGCTGCCCTTTTCCACGGCCGCGGCCACGCCGAGCGGGCCCTTGTGGTCCGTGCCGGGATCGAAGCGCACCGGGTTCTGGTCCGGCGTCATCTCCCCCCAGCCCGCGCGGGTGCATTTGATCAGCGTCGTCGCGCGCGGCTTGTCCGGCGCGGCGTCCGGCCCGGGCGCCGCCTCTTCGGCCGCGCTGACCGAGCGCGGCAGGTAGAGGATGGACGAGACGCCGGTCAGCTTGGCGGTGATCGGATGCGGCTCGTACTGCGTCACGAACAACTCGTTGCCGCTCATCGTGCGCGACGGGTCCACGACCACGTCGTCGCCGACCTGCACGCCCCATTCCTTGAGCAGCGGCGTCAGGCCGGTCTCGGTGAGCGAGTCCAGCAGGAACAGCGCGCGGCCGTTGCGGGCGAGGAACTGCCGCACCTGGTCGATCTCCGCCGGGGCGAGCCGCTTCTGCGGCCCGGCGACGATGAGCGCGTCGCAATCGGCCGGGACCGTCTTCTGCTCGCCGAGCAGCAGCTTCTTGACCGTGACGTTGTCGCGCTTGATCTCCCGGGCGATGCCGGAATAGCCCTTGGCCTGGTCGTAGCTGTCGGGGTCGTGCTCGCCGTGGCCCTGCAGGAAGTAGACCGTCGGCGTCTTGGCCTGCGTGATGTTCAGGATCGCCGAGGAGAACGCCTGCTCGCCCTTGAAGCCGGTCTTGCGCGGCGGCGCGCCCATCTGCGCCCCGGAGTAGTCCATCTCGACGATGTCCTCGGGGTTGACGAACTTCGAGCGCCCGTTGTTGTCGAAGACGATCACGTTGGCCTGCGCGACCTGGTACTTCTTCGCCAGCAGCTCCGTGCGCGCGAGGTCGCGGTCCGGGTCCACCTTCTGCACGCGGATCAGCTTCGACGCGTCCTGGTATTCCTTGAGCAGGTTGTCCACGTCCTCGTAGATCTCCTGCCCGGGCTGGAAGAACACGATCACGTCGATCGTGTTCGTCAGGCTCTTGAGCAGGCCCTGCGTCTTGTCGGAGAGCTGGTAGAGCTTGGTCTTGCTGAAGTCGTGCCGCTGGTAGTGGCGGAAGCTCGCGTAGTTGGCCATGGCGAAGAGCGCCGCCGCCAGCACCAGCGCGACGCCGGTGTTGAGCGTGATGGCGAACTTGAGCTTGCGGCTCTGCCGCGTGAATTTTTCGCTGTCCGGCGCGTCGGTGTTCCAGGCCTTGGAAGCGGCATCGGCGCCTTTTTCCAAACCTTGGGAAGCCGGGCTCGGGGTCGGGGAAGTTTTCGGGTCCGTCATGGTGCTCTCCTCATTTCCACTTGCGGGCTTCGACGAGTTTGACCGTGGCGAACAGCATCAGCGCCGCGCCGCTGAGGTAGAACACCACCGGCCGGGTATCCACCGCGCCGCGCGCGAACTCGCGCATGTGCGCCAGCGAGCAGAAGTAGTTGGCCACCTCGCGCACGGTGTCGACGCGCGAGATGAAGGCGATGAAGCCGCCGAAGAACAGCACGGACAGCAGCGCGAAGCAGACGATCGCCGCGACGATCTGGTTGCGCGTCATCGCCGAGCAGAACAGGCCGATGGCGAGGTAGAAGGAGCCGATCAGCAGCGCGCCGAAGTAGCTGGAGGCGATCGGGCCGAGGTCCGGCGGCGCGCTCATGGGGCTGAACCATCTCAGGATCAGCACGTAGAGCACGGTCGGCGCCCAGATGGCCACGTAGAACGCGACCGCGCCAAAGTACTTGGCGAGCACGACCGCGGTGTCGCTCACGGGCGCGGTCATCAGCATCTCGATCGTGCCGCTGCGCTTCTCCTCGGCGAACAGCCGCATGGTCAGCACCGGCACGAGCGTGAGGGTGGTGATCCAGAAGAAGAAGCTGTCGAACAGCTCGCGCATCAGCGGCACGCCCTCGACGCCCTGCGCCAGCACGTTGGCCAGCAGCCAGAAGCTGAAGCCCATGATGACGAGGAAGAACATCATCATCACGTAGGCGATCGGCGAGAGGAAATAGGCCGCCAGCTCCCGCCGCCACAAGGTGAAGAATGCGCTCATTTGCTCTCCTGTTCCACGCGGGTCAGCGCCGCAAAGATGTCTTCGAGGCTCTGCTTTTCCTGCCGCAGCTCGCGCAGCGTCCAGCCGCTCCTGGCGGCCGCCGCGAACACCAGCGGGCGGATGTCCTCGGTGCCGCATTCGATGCGGAACCGCGTCCAGTCCTCCACGGCCTCCGCCGTCACGCGCGTGACGCCCGGCAGCTGGTACAGCTCCTGCGCCACGTCGCCCTTGGCGCCGCGCAGCTCGGCGACGATCTCGCGCCCGCCCTGCAGCCGCGTCCGCAGCCGGTCCGGCGAATCCGAGGCCACGATGCGGCCCCGGTTGATGATCAGCACGCGCTGGCAGGTCACCTCGACCTCCGGCAGGATGTGCGTCGACAGCAGCACGGTGTGTTTCGGGGCGAGGTTGCGGATCACCTCGCGCACCTGCCGGATCTGGTTCGGGTCGAGCCCGATCGTCGGCTCGTCGAGGATGATCAGCTCCGGGTCGTGCACGAGCGCGTCGGCCATGCCCACGCGCTGGCGGTAGCCCTTGGACAGCTGGCCGACGATGCGCCGGCCGACGTCCGTCAGGCCGCACAGCTCCTTGACCTCGTTCACGCGCGGCCGCCGCCGCCGGCTGCCGACGCCCTTGAGCGCGGCCCGGTAGCTCAGGTATTCATCCACGCGCATCTCGGGATAGAGCGGCGTGCTTTCCGGGAGATAGCCGATGCGCCGCCGCACTTCGAGCGAATGCCGGAAGACGTCGAAGCCGGCGACCTTCGCCTCGCCGCTCGACGCCGGCAGGTAGCACGCCAGGATGCGCATGGTCGTGGACTTGCCCGCGCCGTTGGGGCCGAGAAAGCCGACGACCTCGCCCTTGCCGACCGTGAACGAGACATCGTCCACCGCCCGGCAACCGGCGAACCGTTTCGTCAGGTTTTTCACCTCAATCATATTTTCCATGCCGTCTCCTTCTTCGTCAAAAGTCATTCCGCCTTCAGGGTCGCCTGGCCGCTCTGCGACAGCAGGAACCCCTGCTGCTCGTGCAGGCTGACGACCGCCAAGCTCACCGGCTGGCCAGCGTGGATATTATCCATGACGGCGCCCACGTCGTCGAGCGTGGCCACGGCCTGGCCGTTGATGCGCGCGACAATCAGGCCCGGCACCAGCCCGGCCCGCGCCGCCACGCCGCCGGCGGTCACCGCGGCGATGGCCACCCCCTGCCGCGCCAGCGTCGCCGAGCCCTTGATCTCCGCAAACGGCTTCAACTCCAGGCCCAGCCGCTCCCGGGCGAGCTTCGCGCCGTCGGGCTTCGGCAGCGCCAGCAGCTGGGCCACGACCTCGTTCGTCGCGCCGCCGTGCACCACGCCGATGGGCGCATAATGCGTCGGCAGCAGCGGCAGCAGCGCCCGCTCATAGTCGAGCAAGGTCGCCACCGGGCTGCGGTTGACCGCCACAATCTCGTCGCCCACGGCGACCGCGCCCCGCGGCAGCTTGCGGTCCGGCGCGACCTGCGTGACGACCAGCCGCCCGCCCTGCGCCGCGACTTCGAAGCCGAGCGTCGCCTTCTTCAGCAGCCGCGGCGCGAGCCATTGCGCGAGCAGCTCGCGCATACGTTTGATCGGCACCGCGAAGCCGATGTTCTGGGCCTCCTGGTAGATCGCCACATTCAGCCCGATCAGCTGCCCGTCCAGGTTCAGCAGCGGCCCGCCGGAGCTGCCGGGATTCACCGCGGCATCGGTCTGCAGGATGTCCTTGTAGAGCACCTTGCCGCCGTAGCGCGCCTCGCGGTCCTTCGCCGAGAGCACGCCGACCGTCACCGAGTGGCCCAGCCCGAACGGGTTGCCCAGGGCGATGACGGTCTCGGCGAGCATGGTGTCGTCGTCGGCCGCAAACTCCACCGCAGGCAGCCGCGCGGGGGCGTCGATCTTGACCAGCGCGATGTCGTTGACCGGATCCCCCGCCAGGAACGCCGCCGGAAAGGCGCGGCCGTCGGTCAGCGTCACCTGGATCTTCGACGCGCGCTCGATCACGTGGAAGTTCGTCAAAATATAGCCGAGCGGATCGATGATGACGCCCGAGCCCAGCGAGTGGCGCAACCGGTATTCCGGCTGCATCTGCTGCTGGAAAAACTGGCGGAAGAACTCGTCGAACGCCTGCCCGCGGAACTGCTGCAGCGGGTCCGCATGCTCCACCTTGACCAGTTTTTCCGTGCCGATGTTGACGACCGCGGGCAGCGCCTTTTCCACCGCAACGACCACGGGCGTGCGCCGCTGCGCCGCCGGCCACGCCGGCAGCGCCGCACACACAACCAAAAGCCAAAGAACACGGAGCCTCCAGCTCCAACCTTGGACGGTTTGGACAGATCTTTTCACAAAGCGTTCAAAAAAAAATTCGCGTTCACATTCGACGCGAGGCGAGTATTATGGTGGTGAAAGTTGCGGAGTCAAGGAGCGATGAACGCGTGGGGAAAGTCGGCCGGAGGAGGCTTTCCCCGGGCTTGCACAGCAGAACCGCCCGCGGCCCCCGCCCGGGCAGCCGGGAGGCGGGTTTGTGGTTGCGCATAAAGATGTTTCCCGGAGGTGAGGAGCCATGAAAAAATCAGACCAGCCGCTGGAGCCGCCAGGATACCTCAACCCTGCTCCGGCGGCTGTCCTCCAGGCCTGCTTCCCCCGCGCCGCCGCCTATCCCGGCCTCCCCGCCGCGGGCCGCGTCCGCGAACGGCCGCCGCTGCGCCCGGAGCAGCATTTCTCCGAACGCCATCTGCAATGCGTCTGGGCCGATGATGAGCTCCGCCCGCGGGCGCTGCGCACGGCACAAGGCGAGTGCGTCGAGGTCGAAAGCCCGGGGGTCTGGAACCTGGAGGCCGGTCCGGACTTTCTGGGCGCGGCGCTCCGCCTGGGCCCGGAACGCCGCCGCGTCACCGGCGATGTCGAAATCCACATCCATCCCGCCGATTGGCAGGCGCACGGGCACGGCGCCGATCCCCGCTATGAGCGCGTCCGCTTCCACGTCACCTTTTTCCCGGGCGCACCGGCGGGCCTGGTGTTGCCGCCCGGCGTCGTGGCGCTTCCGCTGCGCGACGCGCTCGCGGCCCAGCCGCGGTTCGCCTTCGAGAGCATCGACCTGGCCACCTATCCGCACGGGGCGCGTTCGCCGACGCCGCCGTGCGGGCTGGCGCTGCAAGGCTGGACGCCCGACGACCGCGAGGCGCTGCTCGCCGCCGCCGGCGAGGAACGGCTGCGGCGCCGCGCCGAACGCCTCGCGCGCGCCAGCGCGGAGCGCGGGCCCGGACAGGTCGTCTTCGAGGAGGTGCTGGCCGCGCTCGGCTACAAGCACAACCAGGCCGCGTTCCGCCGGCTGGCCGAGGTCGTGCCGCTCGCCCTGCTGCGCGCGGAGGCGGGCGGCGACGCCGACCTGGCCTTCGCGCTGCTGGCCGGCGCCGCAGGCCTCCTGCCGCCACAGTTCCCCGCGCAGCTGGATGACGAAGCCCGGGCCGCCGCGCGGCGCTGGTGGGATGCGTGGTGGAAGCGGCGCGAGCGTTTGGCGGGGGGCGCGCTCACGCCCGCGCACTGGCGGCTCGCGGGCCTGCGTCCGCTGAATCATCCGCTGCGCCGGCTGGCCGCCGCGGCGGCCTTGTTCACCGCGGAGCGTGCGCCCGCCGAGGTCTGGGCCGGGCTGGCCGAAACAGAGCCCGGCGCCTGCCTTGAACTGGCGCGCCAACAGCTGCTCGCGGCGCGCCATCCGTTCTGGGATTTCCACCTGACGCTGGCGGGCCGGCGCTCCGCCAAACCGGTCGCATTGATCGGCGCGGCGCGCGCCGACGCGATCCTGATCAACGACTGCGTGCCGTTCCTGGCGGCGCGCGGCAGCGCCGCGCCGCTCGCGAAGGACCTGCTCGCGCAGCTGCCGGTGGAGCAGGACAACGCCGCGCTGCGGGAGACGGCCTTCGCGCTCTTCGGCCGCGACGCGCCGAACTCGCTGCTCCGCGACGGCCTCCGCCGGCAGGGACTGCTGCAGATCTTCCACGACTACTGCCTGAACGACCGTTCCCGCTGCGCCACCTGCCCGCTCCCCGCCATGTTGCGGAAGTGATTTCTGAAAACCCCGGATGCGCGTATACTCAAGCTTGCTATGAGCACCACCGCGGACAGCTTGAATATAGGCATGGTGCAGATGCGCTGCACGCCTGATCCGACAGAAAATTTCCGCCGCGCCGTCGCGCTGATCGAACAGGCGGCGGAGCAAGGGGCGCAGCTCGTCTGCCTGCCGGAGCTGTTCCGGTCGCAATATTTCTGCCAGCGCGAAGACAGCACGCTCTTCGATCTCGCCGAAACGATCCCCGGCCCGACCACCGACGCACTGGCCAAGGTTGCGAAAAAACGACAGCTCGTCCTCATCGCGCCGGTCTTCGAAAAGCGCGCGGCGGGGCTCTATCACAACTCCGCCGTCATCATCGATGCCGACGGCACCCTGCGGGGGCCGTACCGGAAAATGCACATCCCCGACGACCCGGGCTACTACGAAAAGTATTATTTCACGCCCGGCGACCTCGGGTTCCAGGCACACGCCACCGCCGCCGGACGCATCGGCGTGCTGCTCTGCTGGGACCAGTGGTTCCCCGAGGCCGCGCGCCTCACCGCGCTGCAGGGCGCGGACATCCTCTTTTATCCCACCGCCATCGGCTGGCACCCGCGCGAGAAAGCGCAGCTCGGCGCACAGCAGCGCGACGCGTGGCGCACGGTCCAGCGCGGGCACGCCATCGCCAACGGCACCTTCGTCGTGGCCGTCAACCGCGTCGGCCTGGAAGTGTTCAATCCCGGGACCGAGGGCCTCGAGTTCTGGGGCACCTCGTTCATCGCCGACCCGTTCGGCGTGGTGCTGGCCGAAGCCGCCAGCGACCGCGAGGAGGTCATCGTCCACACGCTGGACCTGCAGCGCGTCGAACAGACCCGCCGGGCCTGGCCCTTCTTGCGCGACCGGCGGATCGATGCCTATGCCGGGCTCGCCGCACGCTTTGCGGATCGTGATGCAAGCGCGCCTTGAGCCTGCAGCAAGACTGTTGACCGGTTTTGTCCTGAAAGAGCCGACGCACCCCGGAAGACGGTAGTCGCCAGCAGATGGCTGCGGGGTCTGTCCGGCGCTTTTCGGCGTTGACGTTCCCGCGCGACTCTTGCAGGCTGCGCGCGCTGAACAGGCCCCGAGCGCGTCGGGGATCCAACAGGATGACCAAGCACTTCAAGCTCAGGTTGGTGGCCGGCAGCGTGACCGTGGGCCTCACGATCTGCCTGGCCGAGGTCGCCTGCCGCTTCGGCGGGGGCGAGGGGGTCAGATTGATCCGGGACCCGGATCATCGCCTCCAGAAGAACACCGCGGACACCAACTCCGACGGCATCCGCTGCGCACGCGAAGCCTCCGCTTTTCACGCCGGCGACGTGAACCTCATCGTGGTGGGCGATTCGTACGCCTACGGCTATGGCGTGCCGCGCGACGTCGCCTTTCCGGAGCAGTTGGAGCAGTTGTGCCGCGCGCGACAGCCCGGACGGCAAGTCAACGTGGCCAACTTTGGCTGGACGTCCTCCAGCCCCTACTTGGAACTGCGGCTGCTCAAGGACATCGGGCGAAAGTATAAACCGACCGCGGTCATCATGTGCCTGGACATGACCGATTTCCACGATGACATCAAATATAAACACCTGATCGAAAAAGACCGCCTGATCTATAAAGGGGCGGCCATCGTTCCGGGTTTGACCCTGTTGTTTAAGAAAACGGTAGAAAAACTGCATCTTACCGGATTACATCAACGCCTGTTCGATCTGCCGCTGGATCGCTTTTTTGGCGTAAACCAACCGCTCTCCGAGACGCGTCCATTCTTTGACGCCACCTTGGCGGCGATTCAGGCCGCCAACCAGTACGTCACGACGGAGCTGCAGGCCCGCTTCGTGCTGGTCGTGCTCCCGCGTGCGTTTCAATACTCCGCACGCGAATGTCCGGGCAATTGGGAAAAGGAGGCCTACCAGGTTATGGGGCCTTATGCACGGGAACCCTTCGCGCTTTTCCGTGAACTAAAACCGCAGCTGGCCTACCCCTGCTACAGCCTGTTGGAAACGTTCGAGAAGTGCGGGGTCTTTCCGACCTGTCAATCCGATGATCCGCATTGGAATCAGGCCGGCCATCGGGTGGCCGCGCAGGCCTTGTACGACATCGCCGTGGAGCAGAAACTCCTCCCGGGCGGCCCGGCGCCACGGGCTACGGCGCCGGCCGGCCAGCCCTAGCCGTTGGCCGGCGCGCCGTTTACGCTCAGACAGCCGGGCCCGGATCGAAGGGGATGGTGGTGACCTGGCCGTCCTTGGTCAGGAGCTGCTCGATCTTCTTCTCCACTTCGTTGAGCTTGCTGGAACAGAATTTGACCAGCTTGGAGCCTTCCTCGAAGTGGCTGATCATCTTCTCCAGCGTCAGCTTGCCGCCTTCCATCTCGGCGACGATCTGCTCCAGCCGCTCCAGCGCTTTCTCGAAACTTTGCGTGGGTTCCGTGGGTTTGTCTGCCATGGTCAGTTCTCCTTCTTTGAAGCGGTTACTTGCGATTCCAAGCTGCCGTGCGCAAGGCGGGTCAACACCTGCGTCCCGGCCGGCGCTTCCGCCGCGTCGCGCAGAATTTTGCCCTCGGCGGTGCGCGTCAGGCTGAAGCCGCGCTCGAGCACCGCGAGCGGGCTGAGCGCCTTGAGCTGCGAGGCCACGCGCCGCAAGTCCTGCGCGGCGGCGTTGCGCGCGGTGGTCATGCCGTGGCCGAGGCGCAGCAGCAGCTCCTGCGTGCGCAGCGCGGTCCGCTGCGTCGCGGCACGCAGCGCGCGGGCCATGCGCGGGTTGGCGTCCTGCAGCGACTGCCGGCAGGCGGTGCGCCGCAGTTCGATCTGGTGGCCCATGCGCAGGCCCAGCTCGTCCACCTGCTGGCTGCGCTGCTGCGCCGCGCTGCGCAGCTCGTTGGCCATGGCGGCGCGCAACGTGTCCAACCGGTCGCGCGAGCGGCGGATGAGGTTCTGCGGCTCGCGGAAAACGTAGCTGCCGGCGGCGGCGGTCAGGCGGTTGCGCAGCACCAGCGTCTGCGTCTTGAGCGCGCGGGCCAGCCGGGCGCCGCCCCGCTGCACCTGCTGCTCGAACGCCTCCTTGCTGCCGACGAGCAGCTCCGCCGCCGCGCTCGGCGTCGGCGCGCGCAGGTCGGCGACGAAGTCGCTGATGGTGAAATCGATCTCGTGGCCGACGGCGGAGATCACCGGGAGCTGCGAACGCGCGATGGCGCGGGCGACCACCTCCTCGTTGAAGCACCACAGGTCCTCGAGGCTGCCGCCGCCGCGGCCGACGATGAGCACGTCGAGCCCGCCGCGCGCGTTGAGCAGGTCGATCGCGGCGGCGATCTCCTGCGCCGCGCCCTCGCCCTGCACGCGGACCGGCGCGATGAGGATATGCAGATTGGGGAAGCGGCGGTTGAGGATGTTCAGGATGTCGCGGATGGCCGCGCCGCTGGGGCTGGTGACAATGCCGATATGCTGCGGCAGGAGCGGCAGCTGTTTCTTGCGTTCCGGCGCAAAGAGCCCCTCGGCTTCGAGTTTCTTCTTCAACGCCTCGAACTGCTCCTGCAGGCTGCCTTTGCCGGCCTCCTCGACGCGGCGGACGACGATCTGGCACTGGCCGGATTTCTCGTAGGCGGTGACCTGGCCATAGGCGCGGATCTTCAGGCCGTCGCGCAGCTCCAGCTTCAGGCCGAGCTGGTTGCCGCGGAAGAGCACGGCGGCGAGCTGCGCCTCGGCGTCCTTGAGCGTGAAGTAGAGATGCCCGGAGGTCGGCCGGCGCATGTTGGAGATCTCGCCCTCGATCCAGACGTTGCCGAACTCGTTTTCAAGCGCCGCCTTGATCAGCCGGGCGAGCTCCGAGACCCGGTAGACCTTCCGGGTCTCCGTGGTCGCTGCCGGTGCCGCTGGCTTCAGAGGCTGCATGTCACTTCCCGGGATCCAGCTGCTCTTGGACGCGTTTGACCTTGGTGGCCTGGCCGGTCTTTTCGTCCACGGTCACCAGCAGGCCCTCGCAGCGCACGTCGCCGGTGGCGATTTCGAACTGCTGCGGCATGCCGGTCAGGAATTTCTTCAGCACGGCGCCGAGGTCGCGCCCCAGCACGGAGTCCTTCGGGCCGGTCATGCCAAGATCGGTGAGGTAGGCGGTGCCCTTGGGCAGGATCGTGTCGTCGGCGGTCTGGACGTGGGTGTGCGAGCCGACGACGGCGCTGACGCGGCCGTCCAGGTAGCGGCCCATCGCGATTTTTTCGGAGGTCGCCTCGGCGTGCATGTCCACGATGATGATCTTGCCGAGCTCGGCGGCGCCGCGTTGCAGGATCGCGTCGGCCGCGCGGAACGGGCAGTCGCTCGGCGGCATGAAGACCCGGCCCTGCAGCGAGATCACCGTGACCTTGCCGTGCGGCGTCTCGAAGGTGCTCCAGCCGCGGCCGGGACAGCCGGGCGCGTAGTTGGCGGGCCGCACGAGGCGCGGCTCGCGGTCAATGCCCTTGACGAGCTCCTTCTGATCCCAGGCGTGGTCGCCCAGCGTGAGCGCGTCCGCGCCCGCGGCGAAGAGCGCCTCGGCGAGCGGCAGGGTGATGCCGCGCCCGCCCGCGGTATTCTCGGCATTGGCGACGATGAAGTCCGCCTGGCCCGCCTGCTGCAGGCGGCCGGCGGCGGCGGCGAACGCGAGCCGGCCCGGCCCGCCCACAATGTCACCCGCAATAAAGATATGCATAGGCTTCCTTCTAGCGCGCGTATTCCACGAACCGCGTCTCGCGCACGACGACGATGCGGATTTGGCCCGGATATTTCAACTCCTGTTCGATCTGCTTGCCGAGCTCGCGGGCGAGCCGGAGCGCGCCGGCATCATCGACCTTGCGCGGCTCGACAAACACGCGCAATTCGCGGCCGGCCTGGAACGCGAAGGCTTTTTCGACCCCCGGCAGGCGCGCCGCCAGCGCCTCCAGCTCGGAGAGGCGCTTGATGAACAGCTCGGTGTTCTCCACGCGCGCGCCGGGTCGCGCGGCGGTGATCGCATCGGCCGCGCCGGCGAGCGCGGAATAAATGTTGTCGCCCTCGGCCTCGTGGTGATGCGCGCCGACGGCGGAATAGACCTGCTCGGGCTCCCCGTGCCGCTTGAGGAACTCCGCGCCGCTGGCGGCGTGCCCGCCCTCCACCTCGTGGCTGAGCGCCTTGCCGATGTCGTGCAACAGCCCGACGCGTCTGGCGACCAGCGGATCGAGCCCGAGATCGGCGGCCATCAAGCCCATCAGCCGCGCGGTTTCCACCGAGTGGGCGAGGACGTTCTGCGCATAGCTCTGGCGGAACTTGAGCCGGCCGAGCAGCTGCGCGATCTCCGGCGCCAGGGCCGGCAGGCCCAGCTCGGCCAGCGCCTGCTCGGCCGCCTTGAGCATGACTGCGTCCAGCTCCTGCTGGATTTTGACGACGACCTCCTCGATCCGCGCCGGCTGGATGCGGCCGTCGGCGACGAGCTGCTCCAGCGCGAGGCGCGCGACCTCGCGCCGGATGGGGTCGAAGCTTGAGATCTGGACGACGCCCGGGGTGTCGTCGATCAGGATCTGCACGCCGCACGCCTGCTCGATGGCGCGGATGTTGCGGCCCTCGCGCCCGATGATGCGGCCCTTCATCTCCTCGCCCGGCAGCGAGATGGAACAGACCGCGACCTCGTTGACGACCGGCGCGGCATAGCGCTCGATGGCCTGGATGATGATCTTGCGCGCCTCGGCGGTCGCCGTCGCCTGGGCCTGCTGCTGGCTGCGCCGGATGAGCAGGCTCGTCTCGCCGCCCAGCTCCTCCTCGACCTGCCGGAGCAGCTGGCGCCGCGCCTCTTCGCGCGGCAGCGCCGCCGTCTCCTGCAGCTTGGCGCGCAGGCTCTCGTTCACTTTCTGCGCCACGGCTTCCGCGCCTTGGAGGGCGGCCTGCTGCTGTTCCAAGGCTTCCAGCTTGTCCTCGAGCGTCTGCTCCTTCTTGTCCACCAGCGCCACGCGCCGGTCGAGATTGATCTCGCGCTGCATCAGCCGGTCTTCCATCGCCAGCAGTTCCTGGCGCCGCACCGCGACGTCGCGCTCGAAATTTTCGCGCGCCTGGAGCACCTCGCCGCGCGCCTGGATCTCCGCCTCGCGGGCTACGTGGCCCGCGTCGCGCCGGGCCTGCTCGGCGATGCCCTTGGCGTTGCGCAACGCGGCGTTGCCGCCGGCGCGGTCGTAGATCATGTGCAGCAGCACACCGCACAGGATGCCGATGAAGGCGATACCCGCCGGCACCCACCAGATGACGTCCACCACCAGATAACTGTTCATGTTTCACCGCCGGGGCCGCGCCCCGGGTTCAAATCCGTCCGTTGTTCAGGCCGGTCCGGCGCCGGGCTTTGCGCCAGGTTTCCCAGGCTTGGAAACCCCGGACGGTCTTCTTTCCAAGCCCCGGAAACTTTCTGTTTCAGGTCCGCGCGACCCGCTGCGCGCGGAGATAAAGTTCTTGTTCCGTCACCACGGCATCCATCGGGATATCGTGCGCCGCCACCGGCACGCGCCGGACCAGCTGCGCCGCGAACGCCAGCCCGACCGTGAACGCCGGCACCTTTTCCAGCAGCCGGTCGAACCCGCCGCTGCCGTGGCCGAGCCGCCGGCCCGCGGTATCGAACGCCAGTCCCGGCGCGATCACCACATCCACGGCCATCGATGGCTCGAGCCAGACCGGCTCGAGTGGCTCCGGCACCTGCCAGCGCCCGGCGCACAGCACGTCGTTCGCCGTCAGCCAGGCCAGCCGGTAGCAGGCGGCGCGATAATAAAAGGCCGGCACGCAGACACGCTGGCCCAGCCGCCGGCAGGCGGCCAGCAGCGGCGCGGTCTGCACCTCCTGGGGCAGCGCCAGATAGCAGGCCACCACCCTGGCGCGGCGGAAAGCGTCCAGCGTCTGGACGCGTGCGGCAATCTGCTCGCTCCACGCGGCGATGTCCCCCGGCTTCAGCCGCGCGCGCAACGCGCGCGCCTCGGCCCGGAGGGTTTGCTTCAAGGGCTCTGCGCTGGTTGTTTTCGTGGTGCTTTCCTCAGCGATTCCCAGTGCGCCAGGCGCTTGGCAATCGTTTCTTCGTAACCTTGGTCGGTCGGCGCGTAATAAACCTTGCTCGTCGGCACATATTCCTGGTCTACAAAATGGCCCTCGCCCGCATGGGCATATTTATAGCCGGTGTGGCCGAATGCCGCGGCCGCCTTTTTGGAGCCGGTGCTGCGCAGCGGGCGCGGCACCGGCAGGACCCGGCCATCTTTGACATCGGCCATTGCGGCATCGATCGCGAGATAGGAGGCGTTGCTCTTGGGTGCGGTGGCCAGGTAGGTCGTCGCCTGCGCCAGGATGATGCGCGCCTCCGGCATGCCGACAAACTCGACGCCCGCCAGCGCGCTGGTGGCCACGGTCAGCGCGCGCGGGTCGGCGTTGCCGATGTCCTCGCTGGCGAGGATGATCAGCCGGCGCGCGACGAAGCGCGGATCCTCGCCCGCGTAGAGCATCTTGGCCAACCAGTAGATCGCGGCGTGCGGATCGCTGCCGCGCACGCTCTTGATGAAGGCGGAGATCGTGTCGTAGTGCCCATCCTCGTCATGGTCGTAGACGACGGCCTTCTTCTGGATGGATTCCTCGGTGATCGCGCGCGTCAGGTGGATGACGCCCGCCGCGTCCGGCGGCGTGGTCAGCGCGGCGATCTCCAGCGCGTTGAGCGCGCGGCGCGCATCGCCCTCGCACACGCGGGCGAGATGCTCGAGCGCGTCCCGGTCCGCCTGCACCTGCAGCGCGCCGAGCCCCTCGGCGCTGGCCAGCGCGCGCTCCAGCAGCGCGACCACCGCGGCCTCGTGCAGCGGCTCCAGCTCGAAGATCTGCGAGCGCGAGGTCAGCGGGCTGTTGATGAAGAAGAACGGGTTGTGCGTCGTCGCGCCGATCAGCGTGCAGGCGCCTTCCTCGAGGTAGGGTAGCAGCACGTCCTGCTGCGACTTGTTGAAGCGGTGGATCTCGTCAATGAAGAGGATGGTCTCGCGGCCCCGGTTGCGCTTCTCGGCCTGCGCTTTTTTCAGCAGGTCGCGCAGCACCTCGACGCCGGCGAGGACGCCGCTGGTCCGCTCGAAAAGGCGGTGGGAGACGTTCGCGATGACCTCGGCGAGCGTGGTCTTGCCGCAGCCGGGCGGCCCGTAGAGGATGACGCTGCCGAGGCGGTCGGCCTCGATGGCGCGCCGGAGCAGCTTGCCGGGGCCGAGGATATGCTCCTGCCCCACCACGTCCTCCAAGGTGCGCGGGCGCATCCGCGCCGCCAGCGGCTGCGCGGAAGACTCCTTCACACCGCTCTCTTTGCCGAACAGATCCATAAGAAAACCGATGGTAAATGGTGAAGGGAGAATGGTGAACGGAAGCATTCGACGGCAGGAGCCACTCTTCAGGCCCGCAGCCAACATCCATCCACCCTCAACCCTGCGCCTTCCCCTGCTGCAAAAAAACCCCGCCTTGCCGTCTAGGGCATTGGTCTTCTGAACCTTGTTTTACAAGGTGGGTGCTCTGCCAATGGGTTAAGCTAGCAATGAAGCTGGCTGCCGCCACCGGACGCTGAGCTCCCAATGGAATTAACCATGTAGGGTCAGAAGAATCGGCCCCGTCACGCACAAGGCAGGGTATCTTCGCCCTGAAGCCGCAGCTTCAGGGAAAATCATATCCCATCTGGAAAAGAACGGTTACCGGGGGGAACATACGGCCTAGCGCCGCCACACGCAAGCGGCTCCGCCCGGCGGCCGGGGATGAGCCGGCCCGCTGCCCTGACCCGCACGCGCCGCGGCCCGGGCAGTGCCGTCACCGCCACGCCGCCGAGGGCGAAGATCAGTACCAACATTTCAATCCATGTCATCAGCATGGGACTTAGCTGCCTTGTTAAAGTTTTTCCACCGTCTGCCGCCTGCGTCAGCCTTCACGGATGTCCACGTTCAGCTCGCGCTTCACGGCTTCTTTGACGCCAGCATGGTACCGGTTGGCGTCCTCGTCTGTCAAGGTACGATCGCCCGCGCGGTAGGTGCAGGCATAGGCCATGCTCTTGCGCCCCGCGCCGAGGCTGCCGCCATGGAAGATATCGAACAATTCCACGTTTTCCAGTTCCGGCGGCGCGGCGCGGCGGACGACGCGCACCACCTCCTCGTGCTTGAGCGCGTCGGGCGCGACGAGGGCCATGTCGCGGCGCACCGCCGGAAACGGCGCGATGGCCGCGGCGCGCGGGACCGCGAAGACCTGCGCAAGCAAGGGCGCCAGCTGCGCCTCCAGCACCGCCACCGGCGCGGTCAGCCGCCACTCGCGGGCGGCGGTGTGCTGGACCAGGCCCAGCGCACCGACCTCGACACCCGCGACGAACAGGCCGACCGTGCTGCCCGGCTCGGCCCACGGCCGCTCCGCGGCGCGACAGCCGGCCTTCTTCAGGTTGAGCGCGGCGGCGAGCGCTTCCCAGAGGCCCTTGAGCCACAGGAAAATTTCTTCGCTCTTGACCGGCAGGTGCTTGTCGAGGCCCGTGCGGCCCACCGGCCCCAGCAGGCCGATGACGAGCCGGTCTTCCTCGCGGAACGTGTCGAGGGCCGGGGGACGGGTGCCGGCTGTTGTGGCGCCGGGTTCAGCCCCGCCCGCGCTGCCTTCCTTCCAAAACACGCGGCCGATCTCGAACAGGGCGGCTTCCGCGATCTGGCGTGCGTGGTTGCGGCCGAGCGTCTCGACCATCTGCGGCACGAGCGAGTCACGCAGGATGGCCTGGTCGGCGCTGACCGGGTTCGGAATCACGACGCGGCGCGGCGCGGCCGCCGGATCGAACAGGTTGAGCAATTTCTCGGAGAGGAAGCTGTAGTTCATCGTCTCGCGCAGGCCGAGCCCGACGAGCGCGCGGCGGCAGGCGGCCACCGCCTGCGCGGGACGGTCGTCCACGCCGGCCACCACGATCGCGCGCGGGCTGGGCGCGGGGATTTGATCGAGCCCGTTGATGCGCGCGACTTCCTCGACGAGGTCGATCTCGCGCTCCAGGTCGCCGCGGAAGGAAGGAACCGTGACTTCGCAGACGCCGGCTTCCAATGCTTGGACGGACATTTCCAAGCCTTGGAAAATCGCCGTGATTTTTTCGTCGGAGATCGCGACGCCGGTGCGTGTGCGGACATAGTCGAAGCGGCAGCGCAACTTGCGCGGCGCGGCGGCGGGCGCGGCGATGTCGAGGACGCCCGGTGCGCAGGTCGCGCCGGCAAATTCCTGCATCAGCATCGCGGCGCGGCGGCTGGCCCACTCGACGGTGGCGGCATCCACGCCCCGCTCGAAGCGGTAGGACGATTCCGTGGAGATTCCAAGCCGGCGCGCGGTGGCGCGGATATCGGCCGGCTTGAACGTGGCGCTCTCCAGCAGCACGGTCGCGGTCGTGGCGCGGATCTCGCTGTTGCCGCCACCCATGACGCCGGCGAGCGCGACGGGCTGCGCGGCATCGGCGATGACCAGCGTGGCCGGCGTCAGCTCGCGCTCGAGCCCGTCGAGCGTCTTCATCTTCTCCCCGGCCTGCGCGCGGCGGACGACGATGCGGCCTTCCGCAAGCAGCGCCTGGTCGAACGCGTGCAGCGGGTGGCCGCACTCGAGCATGACGTAGTTGGTGATGTCCACGACGTTGTTGATCGCGCGGATGCCGGCGAGCTCGAGACGCTTCTGCATCCACGCGGGCGAGGGGCCGATCTTCACGCCGGTCAGGATGCGCGCGGTGTAGCGCGGGCAGCCGGCGGCGTCCTCGACCGCGACGCGCGTCAAGTCGGCGACGGGCCGGCCGGCCTCGGCGAGCGTGAGCTCCGGCTTGCGGAGCTGCGTGCCGTAGAGCGCGGCGACCTCGCGCGCGATGCCGATCAGGCTCAGGCAGTCGGGCCGGTTGGGCGTCACTTCCAGCTCGAGCACGGTCTCCGGCGCGCCGAGAACCTCGGCGATCGGCGTGCCCGGCGCCCACCGGGCGTCGAGTTCCAGCAGGCCGGCGTGTTCCTTGGAGAGGCCCAGCTCGTCGGGCGCACAGAGCATGCCTTCGGAAAAGACGCCGCGGATCTTCGCCTTCTTCAGCGTCAGCCCGTTCGGCAGCGTCACGCCCGACGGCGCGAACGGGGCCTTGAGCCCAATCCGCACATTCGGCGCGCCGCAGACCACCACGAGCTGGCCCGTGCCGTGGTTGACCGTGCAAAGCGTCAGCTTGTCGGCGTTGGGATGGCGTTCGATGGCGAGGATTTCGCCGACGACCACGCCGGGGGCGGCGCAGCCGATGGTCTCGATGCCCTCGACCTCCAGGCCGGAAAACGTCAGCTTCGCCGCCAACCCCTGGGGCGAATCCGCGAACTCCACATAATCCTGCAGCCAACTGATGGGTACACGCATGTCGGTTTCCTTCTGAAAAGCGGCGGCAGTCTAACGGCTTTGCCGGAGCTTGGCAATCAGCGCGACATCAGCGCGCGGCCCCTACCGCCGCACTGAAAGCTCACGGCGGGGCTTTGAGCAGCGCGTCCTTGTAGCCGGACTCGCCCGGATGGCCGATGCGTTCGAGGTGATGCGGATAGACGCGCGTGTAGGCGCCTCACGCGTGCTGCGGCATGTAGATCCACTTCGCATACCAGTCGCCATCCTCGCCCACCGACTGCGGTCCCCAGTGCAGCCACATGCCGATCTTCGCCTGCCGCCACCACGCGGGACACTTGAACTGATCGCCGAGCGACTTCCAGTCCGGTGTACACGGCCCCGCGGCAATCGGCACAGCAATTCTTTCCATCTCCCATGGCGGCGGCTTTATTTTATCTGCTGCTTGCACCGCGACCAGCGGCGCCAGCAACAGGGCGAGGAGCGGGAACGTGTTCATCGTTTTCTTTCCAACCGGATTGTGTGGGCCTGGTTGGTGGAGCGCGCGATGTTAAACGTCTGCTGCCAGCGTTGCGCGGCCACGTCAAAGTCGGTCTGCCAGAAATCGTTGCCATGCACCGCCTGTTTGAGCGGCTGGTCATCCACCCAGAGCTCATAGCCATCGGGCGCGGTCAATCCGGTGAACGTCACCGGGACATAACCGAGCCCGCCGCGGAGCGAGACCTCGGCGGCCTGGTGTTCGTCCACGGCGATGCGCAACGGATAGGACTGCGAGATGCGGCCGCGGCGCGCGGCGGGTTGCAGATCGTGGCCCGCCGCCTCGCGCTGGACCATGCGCCAGGTGTCGGCATCGCGGGCCAGGGCTTCCTTGAAAACTTGGTCCGGCCCGTAGTAGGCGGCCGCGGTGCCGGGGAAGACAACCAGCTCCAGGTCGGCTTCCACATAATCGCCGGGGACCAGTTCTTTGAGCCCGGGCGGCGGGGCGAGTTCGACCACGGTGCGGTGATTGCCTTTGCCCCACTCGGTGCAGAAAAAGGCGGCGTGTGGCTGCGGCACCGGCTGGCCGCCGAGCACCGCCCGCCATGAACGGACGATGAGTCCGCGGCTGGCGTCGGCGTGACCTTTTTTGAGCGCCGCGCGCTCGACGCCGTGGATGGAGAACCACGGCTGTGCGCCGGTCAGCGGCAAGGCGGCGCGGTCGAACACATCCTTGGCGCGCTGCGGTTCCCATTCCTCGCGCAGGCCGCCTGCGTCGCCGAGCGCGACGCGGCGCGCGGGTACGTCGTTGTAGTAATCGGCGCCCAGCTGGAAAAAGGCGAGCCGTTGGAACTGCAGCGGGCGGCGCACGTCGTAGCGCAGATGAAAGAAGGTCCGCAGGTGGTCGTCGCTGCGCGGGAGCGCCACCTCCATGCGCGCGGCCAGTTCGCC
>CAIWHP010000049.1 GCA_903912445.1 uncultured Lentisphaerota bacterium | reverse complement strand
TTGTGGATCATTTGCGATAAACCGCAGCCAAATGTTCAGCAGACATTGGGAGGGAAAAATGATTCTCTACCATACGAAAGGAAACAACTATTGGTTCATAGTGTGGTTTCATTTGAAACCAATGCGAATAGTATAGTCTGCCTTACCGTAGATGGTGCTAAAGCGATGGGAATAGATATGCCTTTGAAACACACACCTTCCATTGCGAAGGAATATTGCGTTCAATCTGCGAGAAAATATGGCTTATCTCTCGATGAGGCCAATGCGCTGATTACTTGGCATAATACATTCGGAGCGGGAGCAGATGATAATGTAGAGGCGAATAAAGTGGCAGTAATTTGCATTAAGCATAAGTTCTCTAGAAATGCTATTCGCGAGCTTCTTGGCCCCTATGGAATAGAATGCCCAGACCAAATATATTTTACATATTATCCTGGCCATAATCTCTCTCTGCATTTTGGTGTCTCGAATGAATTGCATGCCGTTGAGATTGCTGGAAATATTACTATGATCGAATGATGCCGAGACTCTCATGAAAAGATGAAGACACAAAAACAGCTCATCGCCGCAGCGCTAGATATCAACAAAGTCTTGTCGCTGGAGCCGGCCATTGCGCCCACGCTGCCGCTGGCGGAGCTCAAGGCCAAGATCATCGATGCGGCGGAGTTACTCGAACGGAGCGACAAGGGCAAGTTCGCGCCGAATACCGTGCAGGTGCTCGTGGAACTCAAGGCACCCGCCGCCGAGTTTCTGCTCGACGCTCCAGCCGGCGCGCGCCGGAGAAAATCCACCTGACGCGCGCTTACCGTCGTCGAGGATGATCGCGGCAGCGTAGTGCTGGATCTAGCGCCGGAAAAGTAGACCTCACGCTCCGCGTGAGGCAACGAACGGGAACATCTCGCGGAGCGAGATGACTACTGTGGAAGAACGGCTGGTAGATTTCGGCAGGATCGTGACAGTGAGCAAAAGGGCGTGGCTATGAACATGACAAGGTTTGGACTGGTGTGGCTCTGTACGGCGCTCATGGCGGCGGCGCAGACGCCGGCGGGTTACAACGTGGTGTGGGACTCACCGAGCGCGGATTGCCGCGGCTCGATGCCGCTGGGCAACGGCGATATCGGGCTGAATGCGTGGGCACAGGCCGATGGCTCACTCCACCTGCTCATCAGCAAGACCGATGCGTGGGACGACAACGCGCGGCTCGTGAAAGTTGGCGAGGTGGTCGTGCGCTTCGCGCCAGACACGTTCGCCGGAAAATTCCGGCAGGAGCTCAACCTCGCGGAAGGCAGCATCGAAATTTCCGCCGCTTCATCCTCCATCAACCATTCTCCATCCACCATCCGTCTTTGGGTGGATGCGAATCGACCCATTGTCCACGTCACCACCGAGTTGCCGGCGGTGGCAGGCATCGAGCTGTGGCGGACCAATCGCACGGAAATCACGCCGCTCCAGTGCAGCGACATCATGCTGAACCGCAAAAAGCAGGACCAGAAGGAGGCGGCGATGTTCGTCGAGCCGGATACCGTGCTGACCGGCCAGAAAAACCGCATCGGCTGGTATCACCACAACCTCAAATCCATCGGGCCGGGGATCACCGCGAAAATTCAAGGCATGACCGGCTACCAGCAGGCTGATCCGCTGCTGCACCGCACGTTCGGCGCGGTCATCACCGCCGAAAAAGGCGAACGGCTCGACGATACGCACCTGAAGTCGGCGCGCGGCTTCGACATCACCGTGCTCACGCAACATCCCTCGACGCCGGAGCAGTGGCTGGCCAGCGTTGATAAACTCGTCAGCGGCGCCGGCGCGCCGAATTTCGCGGCGCACAAGCAATGGTGGGCGGAGTTCTGGAACCGGAGTTGGATCTGCGCGACAAAGAACACCAATGCCGCGCCGGCGGGCTCCGAGCACGCGGTGCCGGTAAACGCATTGCCGTTCCGCATCGGCGCGGACCAGCACGGCGGCAGCAAGTTCAAGGGCGAGATCCGCAACGTCCAGGTGCCGACGACTTTTGGAGGAGCCTTCACGCTGGCGGCGGAGGTCAAACCGGCGGCCGGCGAGAAGGGCCGCATCTTCGACAAGATCACGCCGGGTGGCACCGATGGGTTCCTGCTCGATACGCATCCGGGGAATTGCCTGCGGCTGATCTCCGGCGCCACCCAGCTCAACTTCAAGAATGCACTGCCTGCCGGCCAGTGGGCTTGCGTCGTGGCCACGGCCGATGCCACCGGCTGGAAAATTTCCATCAACGGCAAGCAGCTGGCCGACTCGACCATGCCCGCGGTCGCCGACGAGGCGGCATACGTCAGCCAGATGTACGCGCTGCAGCGGTTCATCACCGCCTGCGCCGGGCGCGGTGCCTATCCGATCAAGTTCAACGGCTCGATCTTCACGGTGGCACCCGACGATAAGAGCGACCACGACTATCGCCGCTGGGGGCCGGGCTACTGGTGGCAGAACACGCGGCTGCCCTATTTCTATATGTGCACGGCAGGTGATCACGATCTGCTGCGGCCGCTGTTCAACATGTACGCCGGGGAACTGCTGCCGCTGTGCAAATACCGGACGAAGCTCTACTGCGGCCACGAGGGCGCGTTTTATCCCGAGTGCATCTATTTCTGGGGCGCGATGTTCAGCGAGACCTACGGCTGGACGCCGTTCGAGCAGCGCGCCGACAAACTGCAGGAAAGCGGCTGGCACAAGTGGGAATGGGTCGGCGGCCTTGAGCTGTGCTGGTTCATGCTCGATTACTACGACCACACGCTCGACCGCACATTTCTCGAAAAAACCGCGCTGCCGTTCTGCCGCGAAATCCTGACGTTCTTCAACCAGCACTATCAAACCGGCGCCGATGGCAAGCTGGTGATGTATCCCAGCCAGGCGTGCGAGACCTGGTGGGAGTGCACCAATGCGATGCCGGAGGTCGCCGGTTGCATCGCCGTGAGCGAGCGCCTGCTCGCGCTGCCGGACGCGCCCGCGGGTGAGAAGGCGTTCTGGGGAAAATTCCGCGCCAAGTTGCCGCCGTTGCCCTTGCGCGAGGTGGCGGGCAAGCAGGCGCTCGCGCCCGCGACCACCTTCGCGCAGAAGCGCAACAGTGAGAACCCCGAACTTTACGCCGTCTTCCCGTTCCGCCTGGTCGCGCTCGGCAAGCCGAACATGGAGTGGGGGCTGGAGGCGCTGCGGCATCGCTGGGACAAGGGCGCTTCCGGATGGCGGCAGGACGATCTCTTCATGGCCTACCTCGGCTTAGCCGACGAGGCCCGCCGCACTCTCGTCAGCCGCGCCCGCAAGTCCGACAAGAATCATCGCTTCCCCGCCTTCTGGGGCCCGAACTACGACTGGACACCCGACCAGGATCACGGCAGCGTGCTGCTCAAAGGTGTGCAGTCGCTGCTGATGCAGACCGATGGCCGGAAAATCTACCTGCTGCCCGCCTGGCCGCGCGACTGGGACTGCGACTTCAAGCTCCACGCGCCGCTGCAAACCGTCGTCGCCGGCAAAATCCGCGACGGCAAGCTTGTCGATTTGGACGTCACGCCACCGGAGCGCAAGGCCGATGTAATTGTGGTGGTTCCCGGCGGAAGGCCCTGATCACCACGCCGGAAACTTAATAACCATGCCGATGACTTTTCCATCCCACCAGGGTTTCGTGGCGCCGCTCTGGCGATGTTGGCCGGGACGCTTTGATGTGGCGGCGCTATGTGTGGGCGCGGCGCTGCCCGATCTCGTGGATGGCATCATCGGCCTTTGGCGCGGCCACTTCGGCCAAGGGATCGGGCATTCGCTGGTGGGGGTCGCAGTGCTTGGGCTTCCGGTGGGGATGTTGGCGCGTCATCTGGTGTGCCGGGCCGTGCGGCGACTGACTCCGCTGGAGGGCGGCGGCTTTCCCTCCTACGCCTGGAATAGCGGGGTGGCGACTCTGGCGGCAGCGGCTGGCCCATGGCGCAAGGTGGTGATGAGTCTGGTGGTGGGCGCGCTGGCGCATCTGCTCTTCGATCTGGTTTCGCACGGGCATTTCCCGTGGCTGATTCCGTGGGTGCCCAAGGTCGCCATCTATCCCGACTGGTGGTACGACGAGTGGCTGCGGCTGCCGCTGCCGTGGAAGCCGGAAGGCCGCAAACTTGGCCCGCACGCGACCATCTGGCTTCTGCTCTCGCTCTGGGGTGCGTGGCTGTTTCTGTCCCCGGTTTGGCAGGCGTGGCGGGCGGGCCGGAGGCCAGGACAATAAGCGGCGCGGCGGGCCGTTTGACGGGCGATGTTCCAAGGGGTGGAACCCGGACGCAGGGTTTTTCCCAAACCTTGGAAAAGTTGATGAAAGGGTTGCAGGCAATCACGAGGCGAACAGATGCCAGCCATGAATCACCACCATAGACAACGACTGCACCTCAGCCTGCCCTTGATCCTGCTCTGCGGCGGCTTGGTTTGGGAAGCGGCGATCGGCGCGCCGCCTGCCGCCAAGAAGAAGGGCGGCGGCGAGAACTATCTGCAATATGCGCATCCACCGATCCGCGAGCCGTTCCCCGATCTGCTCAAGCTCGGCGTGCCGGCGGAGTTGGAAAACCAGAAGCTCGCCGCGCTTGGCTATGTGGATGTGACCGGCGCTCCGTTCCGCGCCGACCCGACGGGCCGGCGCGATTCAACCAAGGCTATTCAAGCGGCTGTTCTGTTTGCGCGCGATCATCAGATGGCGAGTTATTTTCCGCCGGGCACCTATCTGCTCACGGACACGCTGAACTGCGTGCAACAGCTCTACCAGCGGATGAATGGCCGCACCTTTGGCGGCAACCGGTTTCCCGTCATGCTGGTCGGTTCGCGCGCGGGCGCGCAGCGTCCGCGGCTCGTGCTCGCGCCGCGCGCCGCCGGCTTCGGCGATCCGGCCCAGCCGAAAATCTTTGTGTACTTCTGGTCGCGCGGCTATCTGAACCCGACGACGGCCGACCGCGTCAGCGATGGCCTGCCGCCGGAGGTCGAGCAACCGAACATCGGGATGAACCAGGTGCTCGTGAATCTGGACCTCGTCATCGGCGAGGGCAACGCCGGCGCCATCGCGCTGCGGCATCAGGCCGCGGAAGGCTCGGCCATTGAGGACTGCACGATTGATGCAACACATGGACTGGCCGGCATTCAAGGTGGCATCGGGTCCGGCGGCAGCAGCGCGGGCGTGACGGTGATCGGCGGCCGCGTGGGGCTGGATTTCACCGGCTACCTATCCGGCACGCAGCCCACGCCGGTGATCACGGGCTTCACCTTGAGCAATCAAACCGAGGCGGCGATCCGCAGCACGAGCCGGCAGACTCTGGTTGCGGTCGGCCTGAAGATCGTCGCCGATCGCTGCGCCGGCCCGCTGATTCAGGTCGGCAAAGGCCTGCAGGCCAATCATGGCGCGTTGACGATGGTGGATGGCGAAATTGAATTTTGCGGCGCGGCGCTGGCGCAGGCGGAGCGCGTGGTCGTGTCGTCGGACCGTGGTGTCTATCTCGACAACGTCTTTGTGAAAGGCGCGACGAGGGTGTGCGGCGATCCGGAACTGAAAACGGAGTTCGCCGGAAATCCACAGGGCTGGCTGCATGTGCGTCAGTTTGCGGCGCCGAGCAGTCCGCGGGAGAATCAGGGCCACACCTATCGCTATCCGGTCTATTTGGATGGCCAGGCTGTCGCGAACGTCAAGATGGTGAAACCGGACGTGGCTCCGCCTGCCGGCCTGCAGTCGCAGCATCTGTGGTCGCCGCAGTTCCCCAGCTTCGAGTCGCGCGGCGCGGTGAACATCAAGGCCGCGCCGTTCAATGCCAAGGGCGATGGCCGCACCGACGACACCGCCGCGCTCCAACGCGCCGTGGATGAACACGAGATCGTATTCCTGCCCAAGGGCTGTTACCTGCTCTCGCGCACGTTGGAGCTCAAGCCGCAGACGAAGTTGATCGGCGTCGGGCAGACGATGTCGCTGCTGGTGCCGGCAACGTCGGGCGCGTTTGCCGACGCCGCGCATCCTGCCCCGCTCGTGCGCACGGCCGATGCCGCGGATGCCGGGACGGTGTTGGCGTTCCTCGGCTTCTACAATCCACCGAAGGTGCTGGGTGCGCAGTCGCTGCACTGGCGCAGCGGCGGCCGCTCGGTCTTCCGTAGCGTGGAGATCCACGGTCGCCCGGAACTGCAGCCGGCGCCCGTGCTCATCAACGGACACGGCGGAGGCAACTGGTACAACTTCCGCGACGGGGCCGCCCGGCCGCTGATCGAGCGCACGCCGGGGCCGTTGCGTTTCTACCAGTACAGCGTGCAGCAGGTGACCAGCGGGTTGCGCGGCGCGCAGCACGTCAGCTTCTTCGGCACCAAATATGAGGGCAACAAACCCATGCTGGCCATCAGCGACTGCGATCACATCCGCGTGTTTGGCCATGGCGGCAACGCCAAGGCGCTGGCCGGCGCCGCGCTGTTCGTGTTC
Organism: uncultured Lentisphaerota bacterium; assembly: GCA_903912445.1. Lineage (GTDB taxonomy): Bacteria > Verrucomicrobiota > Kiritimatiellia > CAIQIC01 > CAIQIC01 > DP16D-bin41. Next base: position 19,094 of record CAIWHP010000049.1, on the reverse strand, counting down.
GAGCGGACGCCGAATTGCCTCTTTGCCAACGGCGTGGATGGCCCGACGAAGATCGGCAGCAAGAGCTTGAGCCATCGGGAGGGCAGCACGGATCCACGCGAGTGGCATATGTTGATCGAGCGCCCGGCCGGTGGCGCGGAGTTCAAGCTCCCTCCGCTGGAGCGGCCCGTGCTCTATCAACGCGGTTCACCGGAAGAGTGAAAAGGAGAGCGTCATGCAGCGCTACGGTTCCATCATCGGTGTCAAAGCCGAACAGCTCGTTGAATACAAACGTCTGCACGCCGCCGTCTGGCCCGGCGTGCTGCGGATGATCAAGCAGTGCCATATTCGCAACTACTCGATCTACCTGCGGAAGATGCCGGACGGGCATTTCTACCTCTTCAGCTACTTCGAATATGTCGGCAGCGATTTCGTGGACGACATGGCGCGCATGGCCGCCGACGCCGAAACGCAGCGCTGGTGGGCCGTCTGCAAACCCTGCCAGCTGCCGCTGCCCGGCCGCGCCGAGGGTGAATGGTGGGCCACCGCCGAGGAAGTCTTCCACTGCGACTGATGTGAACATCGAAGAGCGGCCCTCCAATCCGGTTTCGCCCAAAGGCTGCGCCGGGGCAAGCATCGAGCACCGAGGTCCGGCGGTGGCCGTTCACACGTGTGGTCCGGCGCGGGCAACGCCCCGATAAGTGACTTGACTTGGTTGGGCGGCGCACAAGAATGCGTCATGGTTTTTCAATGTCAACGTGCGATCGATGGCCGCGCCCAAGCACGTTCTTGTTCTGGCTGGATCCATTGAACTCATGGGGAGGTTTCAGATGAACTGCCGTCGATGCGTTGCGATCGTGGGAACCATACTGTTTTTCGTCTCCACTTCTGCCCGGGCTGGGCGGGAGGAGGACAACGCGCTGTTCTCCGCCGTGAACCAGGGCGACCGGGTGGCGGCAGAAAAAGCCCTGAAGGCCGGGGCCAGCCCGGAGGCGCGGTTGATGAACGGCGATACACCGCTGAAGATCGCCGAGCGCAAGGGACTCGCCGACATCGTGCAACTCCTGGGCGGCGGTGCTGCCGGCGCGGCCCCCGCAACCACCGCGGCCCCTGCGCCTGTCCCCGAACCCGCAATGCCGGCTCCAGCGTCCGCGAAACCGGTCGAACCGGCGGCCGCGCCAGCCCCGCAAGCGCCGACAGTCGCGCCGGCCCCGCAAGCACCGGCGGTTGGATCAGCCCCGAAAGTACCGTCGGCTGCCGCGAAACCGCAACGGCCTGCAGGCGTTGCCGTGCCCGGGCTCCAGCCGCTGTTGGCCTCCAAGGCGCTCGCCGGCGAATACAACGGCATTGTGGTGGACTTTCTCGTGGAAGAGGGCCAGGGCATGATCTCCGCGGAGCAGCGTCAGCAGGCGCTGGACCAGCTCGTGACTTCGCTCAAGGAGAAGGCCCACGTGACGAAGGACGAGCAGCTCACGATGTCGCTCGGTGTGCTGACCGGCATCGGCATGGGCGCGGCCCGCGACGACATCGTCTCGGACGCGGGGTCCGACGTCGAGAGCTCGTATGCCAAGGATTGGGATGACTGGATCGAGGCGGCCTTCCAGCTGGTCCACGCGGGTTACAAACAGGAGGCCGCCGATTTCTTCGAGTTCGGGATGAAGCACATTCCGTATCCCGAGATGCAGGCCCGGTGCGTCAAGGGCCTGGCCGCAGCGCGGCCGGACAGCGCCTATGCTTTCCTGATGGCGGCGGTGAAGGACCCGGACGAGGAGAAGGTCAATGTGGCCCTGCGCCTGCTGGGATGGCTGGCTTCCGACAAGGACCTGCCCAAGGACAAGCACGACGCGGTTATCGACAAGCTGATCGAGTACTCGCAGGGTATCTTGCATGCGAATGCCTTCCGGAGCGCGATCCACGGGCTCGACGTGGCCGGCGACCCGCGCGCTGTCCCCGCGCTGAGCCGCTTCAAGAAGGGATTCGGCATCAGTTCGGAGGACAAGCGCGCCGCCCTGCGCAGCCTGCTGCTGACCTATAAAGACACGAGCGTCATCGACATCCTCAAAGGCATGACGAAGGGTGGGCTGCTGACGCTCAACAACCCGTGGGACAATTTCTATGCCGGGAGCCTGCTGGTCGAGGCGGGGGACGAGGCGGGCTTTGCGTGGACGCAGAAACAACTCGAGCAGGTGCGCAAGAGCTTCCTGTCCTCCGACAAGGATCCGGAGCTGCGCCCGGACATCGTGCGCGTCCTGGTGAAGCACGGCGGCGCACGCGGCGCCAAGGTGCTGGCCGCGACCGTCGACCTCTACCGCGACGACCAGTGGCTCAAGACCTGGATCGCCATCGGCATGCTCGAGCTGGGCGACAAGGCGAAGATCGACCTCGTGAAGAAGAGCCTCGAGAACCCCGAGTGGGATTACACCTCGGTCCGCATCGTCGAGGCGCTGGCGAAGAACGGCGACTACTCCGGTCTGCCGGTCCTGCAGGAACTGATCTGCAAGCGGCCCCCGAAACGCAGCGCGGGACTACAGCTGCTCAGTGCGCTCGCGGGGCAGAAGGACACCACGAAGGACGAGAAACGGCGGCTGGCCGACCTGCGCATCCAGATCGCCAAGGCGCTGGCGCGGATCGGCAAGGCGGAGGGCGTCCCCTTGCTCCAGTTGCTGCTGAGGGACGAGAACAAATACGTGCGGTCCACCGCGGCCATCGCGCTGACGGAACTGAAGATATCGGAGGCGCTGGACGGCCTGGCCCAGGCTGTCGGGACGGACTACGGCGCCGTGGACGGGCGCTCCCGAAATCCCGAAGTCCGGGCCCACGTCGTGCGGTTGGCCGCAATGCGCTTCCCCACCGATCCGCGTACGGCCGCGCTCCTCAGCGCCGCCGCCGGATCGCCCCATCCGTCGGTCCAGTTCCTGGCGCTGGCACTGGGTGCGAAGGTCCGCTGAACCGCCGCCAGTTCGTGCTGTGGATGCCTTCCCTGCGTTTACGCCGGCGCGAGCCAGGCGTGCTCGCGGGCGGCGCGGTAGAGCGTTTCCATCGCACCGACGCGGGCGGCGGCCTCGCGCGCGGGAACGGCGCCGGGGCCGGCCTTGCCGCTGACGGCCTCGAGGAACTGGTCGAGCGGACTCGGCAGGCTCTCCGGCAATTTCTTCCACGCGCGCATCCCGTCGGCGCCCTCGACCTTGGCGCTCTTGAAGAAGAGCTGGCCGCGGTAAATCATGGCATGCCCCTCGGTGCCGCTGATCAGCGTCGTCACGGGATTCTCCACATCCACCCAGCCGGCGGCGAAACTCGCGGTGACGCCGTTCTTGAAGCGCAGCATCGCCTCGCCGGATTCGTCGCAGTCGGCGCCGTATTTGCCGCTGACGCCCTTGATGTCGGCGGTGACGGAGTCCAGGTCACCAAAGAACCACATCAAGAGGTCGAGGACATGCGTGCCGAGGTCGCCGAAGCCGCCGCCGCCGGATTGCTTCACGTCGGCCATCCACCGGAACTCGCCGTCGAAGATGCCGGCGAGCGCGCCGTCATGGCAGTTGGAGCAGCGGGCGCGGGTGATCTTGCCGAAGCTGCCCTTGGCAATCTGTTCCTTGAGGAAGCGGTGCGCGCCGATGCCGCGCTGGTAGTAGCCGGTGGTGAACCAGACGCCGGACTTTTCAATCGCCTCGGCCATCGCACGCGCGTCGGCGGTGGCGATGCCGAGCGGCTTCTCGACGAACATCGGCTTCTTCGCCGCGGCGGCGGCAGGCACCAGCACGCTGTGGCGGTTCGTCTCGGAGCAGATGATGACGCCGGCGATGTCGCGGTCGCCCCAGATGTCATCGAGGTTCTTGACGACCTGCGAGCCGCAGATTTCCGCGCGTTTCGCGGCGCGCTGCTCGTCGGGATCCCAGACGCTCTTCAGCTTCAGGCCCGGCGTGGTCTTGATGTGCTCGAGATAGCCCGGCGCGTGGATGTGCGCGCCGCCGACGAGCGCGAGCGAGACCACCGGCGCCGCCGCTTGCGCAAAGGCTTCCGGCATCACCGCCGCACCGGCCGTCGCCGCCGCCAGCGTCCGTACAAAATCCCGCCGCGTGAATTCAGCTGTACTGTTCATGGTTGTTCCTTTGGATGGTTCTTGGGGTGATCAGTCGGACGCCGCGTGAGGTCGCGCGGTCTGCAAAATCCATGAGGTCGCCCTTTGTCGGCCGGGTCACCGGCCCGGCGCCATAGACGTTTGTTGGGGCCGCCAAGGGCTGGAAAGTCTCGCGCGATATTTTCCAGCTGCCGGAATAGTTCACGGGGCATCCTCGATAATGACGCGGAAGCCGACGTTGTGGATCTTTTGCCATGGCTGGAACGGCAGGCGGAAGCTCGATGTACAGTGGAAGGGGCGGTCGTACCAGGAACCGCCGCGCACCACTTTCTCCTCAGTGGGGGCGCCGGCAGCGTCGCGGAACGGATACGGGCGATAGGCGGAGAGCGTCCACTCGGCGACGTTGCCATGCATGTCGCAGAGACCCCACGAGTTGGGCGCGTACTTGCCCGCCGGCTCGCTGACGAAGCCGCCGTCGTTGAAGCGCGCGTCCTGCGGGATCCAGTTGTCGAATTTATTCGGGTTCTTGTGCGCGGCGGCCTTCCAGTCCTGCACGAAGGGGTTGCCTGAGAAGTTCGCGAGCATTGCGTCGCCGAGGTTGGCGGACTTGGAGAAATCCGTGTCGAGGTCGCCGTACCAGAACGGCGTCGCGCTGCCGGCGCGGCAGGCCCACTCCCACTGCGCCTCCGTCGGGAGCATGACGCGCTTGCCGAGCTTCTGCGATAGCCAGTGGCAGTAGGCGCGCGCCTCCTCTTGTGAGACGCGGACGACCGGCCGGTTCGGTTCGTCGAGCGGATAGCCGGTGATGCCGAACTGGTAGCCGTGGCGGTCCTCGGCACCACTCTCGTGCTGGGGATCGAATTGCTTGAACTGTTCGTTGGTGATTTCGCACCGCGTCATCCAGAAGCCCTTGGCGACTTTCTGCCGGTGGAGGGGCCGCTCATCGGCGTGGCCGCCGGCGCTGCCCATCAGGAATTCGCCGGCGGGGATCCACACCACCGCGAGATCGGCATTGTTTGCCGGCGTGCCGACGGCGAGCGTGACCTTGTCGCCAATGGTCTTCGGTGTGACGCGCTCCCAGACGACGTTGTGCTTGGCGTCCAGCAGTTCGACTTTCGCCTCGGCCAACCGCACGGTGCAAACTCCGGGCCGCGGCCAGAACTCAAGCTGGTCAATCACGCATTCATCCGCCAGCTCGACTTCCCACCACTCGTGGTCGCCGTTGCGCGTGTGCGTCGCCTGGCCGGCGCGTTTGCCGTCCACGGCGTTTTTCGCTTCCCAGCCTCCAGCATAGGTGCTCGACTGTTTCGCCGGCCGGCCCAGCGCGACGTTGTGGCCGCCGGACATGACTTCCGCCTCGGCGATCTGGAGCCACTTCGCCGGACCGGCCCAAACGCGCACGTACTTCGCCTTTACAGGCGGCGGTGGGGTGCCCTCCTGTTTGACGAGCGAAACCAGCCGCAGCGGCGCGCCACCAGCGGGCACGGTCTGTTTCTGAAGACGCACAGCCTCATCGGTTGAAAGCGGCCAGCCGGAGAGTTGCAGGTTCCTAGTTGCAGGTTTCAGGTTTTCTTCCGGTTTGACCGGCGTGGTGTCGAACATCGGTGTCTCGGGCATGATTTCGGGATCGTCGTGAGGTCCCATCGGCGCGTACTTGCGGCGCAACTCCAGCAGGCGCTGGTTCATGCTGCACATGTTCGTGGTGTTGATGCCGGGGACATCGGTCCAACGGCCGTGGAATGGCGCGTTCTCATCGGCCCATGTGACCAGGCGGTTGAAAGACTCGGTGTCGAGCTGCACGCCGTGATGTCCTTTACGCAACAGCTGGCCGAGTTCGGTTGTGCTGAAATGAAATTCGAGCGGTGTGAAGATGCCGCGGTCACTCTCGATACCCGGCCGGCGGACGTAGCGCTGGAGCTCCCAGTAGGCGACTGTGAATTTACCGCCGGAGCGCCAGTTGCCGGCCATCTGCGTGGACCAGCCGGTCAGCGGCACGCCGCCCTTGAAACTCGGTCGGTTCGTGCGCGTGCCGTCGCCTGCGGTGAGCTCCGTCGAACCGTGGCAGCCCACGCAGTATTTATCGAGCACCGGCTGCACCTCGCGGACGAAGCTGAAGCCGCGCTCCGGTCCGTGCCATGGCGTGATCCGGTCCGGCGCCGCCAGCGAAGCCTTGCTCGCGCGGCGCATCGGCGCGACGCCCGGGTCTTCGTGGCAGCCGGCGCACGACATGGTCTCGCCGGGCATCGCGGTGATCCACGTGCGCATCAGTTGCAGCGCCTGGCCTTTTTCGTCGAGCGGCTGGAACATCAGCGGCGTATTCGCCGGCATCTGGAATTTCACCGAGCCATCGGTCTGCACCGGCACGGTGCCGATCACGCGGCGCATGTCCCACGGGCCATCACTGCCGATGGTGCCGTAGAGCCCGCCGTTGCCGCGCCGCGAAAATTCGTAGCCGACAATGCGCAGCGCCTTGACCGTGCCGCGCGGCACGCCCGCGAGGCCTGGGCCTTCATAGAGATCGTGGATGTGCACAGTGGCCTCGCCCTTGGTGAGGTCCACTCGTGACGGGATCACCGGCGGCCGCTCGGTCGCGCGCAGCGGAATCGGCTCGAACAGCGCCTCGCCCGGCAGTTCCTTGATCAGCGTCATGTTGTCGAACACGTCCACGAGGTAGATACCCCACGGAGCGACGGCGTCGGGTTTGCACGACACGAGGAAGTATTTATCGTTCAGTGGCCAGGGCATCAGGAACTGCGGGTAGCCATGGATCAGCTGGTCGCGCACGATGGGGTCGACCGCCTTGCCGCGACCGGGGATTTCCTGCTCGATGCCGTTGCCATCCGCGCGGCCTTCCGGCGTCTCGAAGATCATCAGCCGGCCCAGGCGTGCCACGCCGTGATGGCCGCTCGCGATGCCGATCACGCGGCCGGGATGACCGGGTACCGGCTTCGCATAAAACAGCGAACCGGGGAACCACGACCCGCTGCCGCGATAGGAGCGCTGGTCGGTTCCGTCGGGGTTCATGTGGAACAGCATCCGCGAGTTCGAGTGGGAGGCGTCGGTGTACTCCCAGCGCGCATAGAGCACGCGCCCGTCCGGCAGCACAAACGGATGCCAGTCGTGTTCCTGCTCGAACGTCACCTGCCGGATGGAACCATTGGTTTCGAGCCGGTAGAGATTCGCGATATAGGAGCTGCCGAACACGCACGGCACGCCGAGAAACGTCGCGGTCGAACTGAACAGCAGGGCGCCATCGGGCAGATAACAGGCGTTGTAATTGTCCACGTCCTTGTCGTCGCCTGGCGTGACCTGCCGCAAGCCTTTGCCATCCGTGCCGATCTCGAACACCTGCCACGTGTTGTTGCTGGCGAGGGAGGAAAACAGCAGGCGCTGGCCATCCCAATGCAGGTTCAGGTCGCCAACGAACACATCGCGTTCCGGCTGATAGACCGTCGTCAATTTACCGTCCGGTCGCACCGGCGAGAGCACAGCAATCTCGTCATCGAAACCTCGCTTCGGTAGCGACGAGTTGCCCTGCCAGTTGGCCGGCAGGCCGAGTTGGCCGCGCGCTTTTTTCTTTGCCTTGGCATCGGTCGTCTTCGGGTGTGCCACGCCGCGCCGTACGAGCAACAGCTTGTCGAAGTCCAGCAGGGGATTTGCCAGCAGCGCCTCGCGCTGGAGCACGGCGAAGGCGACTTCGTTGGTGACGGCGTCGAGCTTCTGCCGAAATTCCGCGCCGCGCGTGTACCGCTCCGGGAAAGTTTTCGCGAGGTCGTCGATCGCCAGGCGCAGTGCCGTGATTTGCTCCGGCGATGGCGCCGCCGCGTGTGCCGTCGCCGTGAGCAGCAGCGCGGCGGAAAGTGACCGGATGAATTTCATGTGCAGCCTCTCATCATGTGTGCTTGCTTCCTTTTACCCAGAAGCAGGCGGCTCTGTCCATGCTTCTGTAGGCTTTTCTGCGGGGAACGGCGGCGCCCCCGCCGCTGCAGGAGAAGCCTTGTGCGGGGGCCTTGCTCGTGCCGCAGCGCTGAACGTGGAGGGCAGCTGTGCTTGGGTTGTGGCAGCTGGATGCCATCCCTCCCGGTTAGCGGGGCAAGGCTTGGCCGCGAAAGGTCACGGGGAATCCTCGATAATGATGCGAAAACCGACGTTGGCGACGCGCTGCCACGGCTGGTAGGGCAGCCGGAAGCTGGAGGTGCAGCGGAAGGGACGGTCGCACCAGGAACCGCCGCGCACGACCTTTTCGTCGCGCGCCTGCGCGTCGTTGCGGCCGTCGCCATCGCGATAAGGGTAGGGGCGATAGGCCGAGTGGGTCCATTCGGCGACGCTGCCGGCCATGTCCTTCAAACCCCACGCGTTTGGAGCGTAACGCCCGAGGCTGTCGGGCACGCCCTGACCATCGTTGACCTTGTCGTTTCGTGGATAGGGCGTGGTGGGAACCTTTGTCGCGTCCGCCATGTTCGCGAAGCGCGACCAGTCTTCGGTTGTCGCGCCATACCACAGTGGCGTTGCGGTACCCGCGCGGCAGGCCCATTCCCATTGCGCCTCGGTCGGCAGCGAGCAGCGGCGGCCGGTCCTGCGGCTCAACCATGCGCAGAAGCGCTGCGCTTCGTCCCACGAGACGCGGATCACCGGCTGCTGCGGACGGTTCGCCGGAAGGCCGGGGTCGTTGTGATCCTTGCCGCTCTTGTCAATGAAGCGGCTGTCGTGCGACGGATCGAAAAGATTGAAAATTTCGTTGCTGATTTCCACCTCGGTCATCCAGAACGCTTTTCCAATTTCAACGACCGCCTGCGTCGCTTCGTCATCTGCGCCATTGGCCGAGCCCATGACGAAGCGGCCGGCGGGGATGCGCTGCAGTTTCAGCTTCGCGCGTTTCTGGCCGGAGTCGTCGGCGATATCCATCTCGCGCGCCGTCGTGCCGCCGGCGGCCTGCAGCTGCCTGGCCTTGGCGGCGTCGAAGGGCCAGCCCTCCAATTGAAGATTGCTGATTGAAGATTGCCGATTGGAGGATGGTTTGATGCATGGAATGGGCGGACGCCTGGCGAAGTCGGCGGCGAGCTGGTCGTACTCGGCTTCGGGATCTTCGGAGCGGTAGGCGAACTTCTGCGCCATGTCCAGGCGGCCTGCGTGCTGGTCGCGGTCGCGAAATTTCCCCGGATCCCATTTGCCGCGGTAGGGCGCGTTGAGATCAATCCACGTCGCCAACCGCTCCCACGCCTCGCGGTCGAGTTGCACGCCGTGGTGCCCCTTGCACAGCATCTGCATCAGTTCGCTCGTGCCGGCGTGATACTCGAGGGGATCGAACATATGGATGTCGCTCTCCGGCCCGGGGCGGCGCACGTAGTCTTGCAGCGCCATGTAGGCCTTGTCCTGGCGATGACCCGTCTCGCGATTGGCGGCGGTGAAGTTGAGCCCCTTGCCTGCGCCGTGGCAGGCGACGCAATATTTGTCGAGCACCGGCTGCACCTCGTAGCGGAAGGAGAAGGGCCGCGGCGCGCCGAACCACGGCTTGATCTCCGAGGGCTCGCGCAGCGCCGCGAGGGTCGTCTTCGCGGGCGCGACGTCGTTCTGCCGCTCGTGGCAGCCGACGCATGAAACATTTTCGCCGGGCATGCCGACGAACCAGCTGCGCATCAGCTGCAGCGCGCGCCCGTCGGCATCGAGCGGCTGGATGGCGAGCGGCGTGTTCGCGGGGATCCGGAACGACGCCGAGCCGTCGGCCTCGACCGGCACGGTGCCGAGCACGCGCTTGATGTCCCAGCTGCTCTCCTCGCCGACGCTGTTGTGGCCGCCGCGGCCAACGTGCGCGAAGTGATAGGAGAACAGGCGCAGCGCCTTCACCGTGCCGCGCGGCACGTCCTTCAGGCCGCCGCCGCGATAGATGTCCACGAGGAACACGCGCGCTTCTTGTTGTTCCAGCTTGACCCGCTCCGGCAGCACCGGCGGGGCGGGCGTCGGACGGAACGGCACCGGCTCCAGCAGCGCCGCGCCTTCGACTTCCTTCAGCGGAAGCATGTTGTCGAACACATCGACGAGGTAGATGCCCCAGAGGCTCTGCGCCGTGGGTTTGCACGCGACCAGGAAATACTTCGCGCTCAACGGATAGGGATGCAGGAACTGTGGCCAGACGCCGTTGACGAGCTGGTCGCGAATGATCGGCTCGACCTGCTTGCCGCGGCCGGGAATTTCCTGCACGACGCCCTCGGCCTCGCTGCGGCCACGCGCCGGGTCAATCAGCAGCAGCCGTCCGCTGCGCGAGATGCCGTGATGTCCGCCCGCGACGCCGACGACCAGCGAGGCGTGGCCCGGAATCGGCCGCGCGAAAAAGAACGAGTTCGGGAAATAGGAGTTGCTGTGATAGTACTCGCGCTGGTCGGTGCCGTCGGGATTGCAGTGAAACAAAATCCGCGAAAAATAGTGCGGCAGGTCCACGTATTCCCAGCGCAGATACATCAGCCGCCCGTTGTTCAGCATCGTCGGGCACCAGTCGCTGTCCTGCTCGAACGTGATCTGCCGGATATGGCGCGTGCCCGGCTCGCCCGCGCCATCCATCAGGTAGAGCTGCGCCATCGGCTTGCTGCCGCCCTCGCACGGCAGCCCCTGATAGCTCGCGGTCGAGGTCAGCGCGAGCTGGCCGTTCGGCAGGTAGCACGCGTCGAAGAAATCCACCACCGGCCAGTTGGTGGGCGTGATTTCGCTGACGCGGCTGCCGTCCGCGTTCATCTCAAAAATCGCCCAGGCGTCGTTCGTGCCGATCGAGGAGAACAGCATCTTCTGAGCGGAAAAATGCAGGTCCACATCGCACACCATCTTGCCCGCGTCCGGGCGATAGAGCGTTTGCAGCTGCCCGCCGCTGCGCAGGCCGGAGAGCACCGCGATCTCGTTGCTCCAGCCGTGATGCTTGATGGTGTTGTGGACATGCGAGTTCAGCGCCGGCATGCCCAGGTCGCGGCTCATGACACTGTGCGCCCACTTGCCGAAGTCGCGGCGCAGGACCAGTAACCTGTCGAAATCCAGCAACGGATTTGCCAACAGCGCCTCGCGCTGGAGCGCGGTGAAGGCCGCCTCGTCATGGACCTCGGCGAGCCGCTTCAGAAATTCTGCGCCGCGCGTATAGCTCGACGGGAAGGACGTGGAGAGATCGTTGATCGCCAGCCGCAACGCCTCGATTTGTTCCGGCGCAGGCGCCGCGGCGTGCGCCACCGCTGCGAGCAGCAGCGCGGCGGAAACACTAGCAAAACTCATCAGCTTCATCATGTCGGCGTCCTGACTGGTAAAGTTCCGAACAGCGCGGAAACCGTAGCTGCGGGCCGGGGCAGGGTACATGCCAATTCTTGACCAAGGGATGTCAATTCTTGACCCGCTCACCACCAGGCACGGTGTCCACGCCGGCGGCGTGATACGACGCCCTCCGGTTTGGAGGCCGCCTCCGTAGCGGAGCACTGCGCCGGCGCAAGCGGCTGAAGAATTTATAGGACAGCGCGGAACCTTATGGCACAGGACAACGCATCATGGTGCGGGTGCTGCCTGCAGCAGGTTCGCCCAGCGGGTGCGCAGGGCGGCCAGTTCCAACTCCTGCTCGGCGCTGTAGTGGCCGAGGCGGTGCGCATAGGTGTCGAGCCAGGTCGCGAGCCGCGCGCGGTCTTCGTCGGTGAGCTTCACGCTGTGGTGGCCGGCGGCGAGCAACTTCCACAGCCTGCTGTTCGCGGCGACGCACTCGCCGGCGATGGAGCGGTCGCGTTCAACGGCCAGCTTGTGAAGGTTGCCGCCGCTGCAGGCAAGCAGCGTGTCGTAGGCCTTGGCCGGCGTGAGGTCGAGCTTGGCCGTCTCGCCGCCGGGCTTGTGGCAGACCGCGCAGTTGCGGTCGAGCACCGGCTGCACGAGCCGGTCGAAGCGCAGCGGCCATGAGCCGTCCGGGCCGGGCGTGATCTTCGAGGGCGGGCGCAGCGCGGCGAGTACGGGCTTGCCGCTGACGGGCGCCGACTCGCGCGTCTCGTGGCAGCCGATGCACGCCAGCGTTTCGCCGGGCATCACGTAGGTGAGCGAGCGCATCGTCTGCACCGCGAGGCCCTCGCCATCGAGCGCCTGGAAAAAGACCGGCACGCCCGAGGGCACGCGGACATACGCGGAGCCATCGGCCTCGACGGGGCAGGTGCCGAGCACATACTTGCCGGGATCCTCCTTGGAGATGCCGAGGATCGGCGAGTTCATGTTCGGCTGCACCTTGGGCGGCACGGCGACCAGGCGCAGGCGCTTGATGCTGCCGCGCGCCACGCCTTCGAGGCCGCGATAGACATCCTGCACAAGGAAGCTGCCTTCCTGCGCGCCGCTCCAGTTGGCGACCATTGGCACGACCGGCGGGCGGGCGCGCGCCGCGAGCGGTTGCGGGTACATGCTCGTGAGCGCGTCGTCGCGGAAGAGCAGTTCCTGGTTGCCGAACGCGTCGAGCAGATAGAGCCCCATTGCATTCGGCGGATTGCGCGCGGAGTCGTCCACGCGGCAATGCGGCGGCAACTTCGCGGCAGACCAGGCGGTGAGAAAGTATTCCTCCGAGAGCGGCCACGGGTTCGCGTAGTAGTGCTCTGGCCAGCCGCCGGTTTCCGGCCAGCACACGTCGGGCGTAAGTGAGGTGATCGGCGCGGCATCCTCGGTGCCGCGGGTGCGGTCGAGCAGCGCGAGCGCGCCACCGGTGATCGAGTGATGCGCGCCGGCGGTGATGATCAGCCGCGTCGAGCCAGGGATGCTGCGCGCCTCGCACTTCACCTGCGGCCGCACGGTATAGTTGCCGTAGACGAGCTGCGGGTTTGTGCCGTCGGGATTCGCCGACCAGAGGCTGAAGAAGTGCCCGTTAAAGCGGTCGATGTAATCCCAGCGCGTATAGAGGATGCGGCCGTCGCTGGCGACCGAGGGTGTCCATTCAAAGTTCTCGAAGGCCGAGAGCGGCCGGATATTGCGGCCGTCTGCATCCATCGCGTGCAGCGTGAACACCGGCACCGGGCGATAGGCGTCGCCGCCGCAGCGCACATAGCTGTCGGGCAGGTCGGCGGTGCGCGTGGAATCGGAAAACGCGGCGGTGACCTGCGGCGCCAGCCCTTTGCGCGTCGAGAGGAAGACGATGTTGCCATCGGGCAGCCAGTGTGCGTCGAAGTCATCGTATTTGCCGCCGGTCAGCGGATGACGGTCCGAGCCGTCGCGGTTCATCACGTAGACATGATAGAATGCGTCAGCCGGAACATTCGCCTTGTCGCTCTTGCGCTTTTCGTCGGCGAGGGTGGGGTGGTAGCGGCAGTAGGCGAACAGGATTTTCTTCCCGTCGAACGAAAGCTCCGGCGTCGTGAAACTGCCGGCCGGCATGTCGGCTGTCAGGCAGCGGATCTGCGGCGCGCCGGCCTTGAAGCCCGCCGCCACGCAGATGCCGCCGCCCGGCCGCGACCACCAGCCGTAATGCTGGTCGGACATGTGCGGGAAGATGCCCGGCGCGCGCTTCACGAAGAGCAGGTCGTCGAAGTTCAGCAGCGGATTCGCCAGGGCCATTTCGCGCACAGCCCAGTGCGCGCGAAAATACAAGGCGCGGAGCGCTTCCTCCGTCGTCGCGGCTTTCAATTCATCCGACACTTGCCGCAAGACCGCCGCCGGCTTAGCCACCACCGCGCCCAACCGCCCTTGGCTCTCCGCCAGCTTGAGCCCGCGCTCAACGACCAACGCGACCGGATAGGTACAGGCCGGCTGTGCACGGCTGACCGACCACTGGCTCGTGCTGCTCTGCGTCGCCGGCTTGCCGGACGCGATGTTGCGGCTTTCGCGCATCGGATAAATCTCCACCTCGTCGAGGTGGAAATAGCCTTTGCCGCGCAAGGCCAGGCGGACAAAGCGTGCGGTGACAGCCTTCAGTTCCACCACCAGCGGTTTGCCATCGGTGAAACCGTAAAAGGCAGTGCCATCGTGCTGGTAGACCTGGCGAAATTCCTTTCCGTCAGCGGAGACCAGCACCAGAATGCGCGCGTTACGCGCCGCTGCGTCGCACCGGTTGTAGAGCACGACACGTCCCAGTGGCACCGGCTGCTGAAGATCAACCTGCCACCACGGATTCAACTCGTCCGCCGTGTGAAAGCCCCACTTCCCGTCCTTGATGCCATCCACACCGCCCGCGGCATCGGCCTCCTTGGTCAACACCGGTACATTGCGTTTCGCATCCTGCCGCAGCCAGTCGGCCTCGACGCGCGCCCGCCAGTCCGGCTCCGCGCCGCGCGCCGAAGCGAGCAGCAACGCCGCGCAAAAAACGCAGAGGCTTCTGCGCAGGTAGAAATATTTCATTCCCCCAACCTTGGCAGCAGGGATCTTTGGATGCATAGCATGAGGGCTTTTTACCCGAATCAGTTTCCCGGCGCAACGCCACATCTGGCCGCAGCCCGGGGTGCCGACGAGCGGGACCTTGTGGACCTTGGGTTTCGCGCCGTGGCCGGGCGCCTTTTGGCAGGAGTTATCTGCTGGTGAAACCGGTGCCACTGGGGTAAGAAACGCTGAAGACATGATCCGTGTAAACCACCCCAGAACGGTTGTAGGGCGCGCTGCCTGTCGCTCCGCTGTCGCGGTGGTGGGGCTTTTCCTGCCGGCGATGTTCGCGGCCGGAGCCGGCCACGGGGAACAGACGCCGATCCCGCAGAAATGTCCGGCAGGCTGCAAGGCGTACCCGGTTCCCTCGGCGCACGGGTTGCGGGAGCCCTAGGTGTTACAGGTCCGAAATCTTTCCAAGTCGTTTCCTGGTGTGCAGGCACTGGACGGCGTCAACTTCGCGGTGGCCAAGGGGCAGGTGCACGCGCTGATGGGCGAGAACGGCGCCGGCAAGTCCACCTTGATGAAGATCATCGCTGGCTTGCAGTCCCCGGATGGCGGCGAGATTTCGCTCCGGGACCGCCGCGTACAGTTTCGGAATCCGCACGAGGCGTTGTGCGCGGGCATATGCATGATCCATCAGGAATTGATGCCCTTTCGTAACCTGACGGTGGCTGAGAACATATTCATAGGGCAGGAACCGGTGCGGGGCCTCTCCGGCTGGCTCGACAAACCGGCCATGCACCGCGAGGCCAAGCGACTGCTGGAGCGGCTCGGTATTGCGCTGTCACCGGCGCAGTCGATGCAGAGCCTGAGTGTGGCCGAGCTGCAGACCGTTGAAATTGCCAAGGCGCTGGCCCACAAGGCGTCGGTGCTCATCATGGACGAGCCCACGTCCGCCATCTCGGACCGGGAAGTGGAAGCGTTGTTCGCGGTGATTCGCGATCTCCAGCGCGAGGGCGTGGCCGTGATCTACATCTCGCATAAGATGGACGAAGTCTTGCGCATCGCCGATGTCGTAACCGTGCTGCGCGATGGCCGGCATGTCGCGACGCACGCGACCAGCGAGCTTAACGCGGAGAAGCTGATTGCGTTGATGGTGGGCCGCGAACTGAACAAGATGCCGGGGCGGCGGGGCGCCGTCCGAAATATGGGTGACGTGGCGCTGGAAGTGCGCAACCTCACCAAGGCCGGCAAGTTCCGGGCTGTGAGCTTTACCCTGCGCCAGGGCGAGATCATGGGGGTTGCCGGCTTGATGGGGGCGGGCCGGACCGATCTGGTCAACGCCATCTTTGGACTGGCCCCGGCCGACGGGGGCGAAATCCGCGTGCATGGCCGGCCGGCCCGGATCCGGAACCCACGGGACGCCATCGCTTGCGGCATCGCGCTGGTCGGCGAGGATCGCAAGGAAACAGGACTCGTGCCGCGGATGTCGGTAAAACACAACATCACGCTCGCCAGCCTGCGGCGCTGCTGCCGGGGAGCGGTCATTGACTATCGCGCGGAGAACCGGATCGCCGACGAGCAGATCCGCGCGTTTGCCATCAAGACACCCGACCGCAACCGGCAGGTCGCGTACCTGAGCGGCGGCAACCAGCAGAAGGTCGTGATCGCCAAGGCCCTGTTGACCGGGCCGTCCATCCTGATGCTCGACGATCCGACCCGTGGCATTGATATCGGCGCCAAGACGGAAGTCTATGCGCTCATCACCAAGCTCGCCGCCGCGGGCCAAGCGGTCCTCCTGGTGTCCTCCGAGTTGCCGGAGCTGCTTGCGTTGAGCGATCGCCTGCTGGTCATGTGCGCGGGCGAGGTCACGGCGGAACTGGACCCAGGTCAGACGACTCAAGCAGAGGTGCTGAAACACGCCATGCCCAAGTAAGGAACAGCAACATGCGCTCCATTCTTCGACAATTCGGACTCGTCATCGCACTGGTGGTGCTCTGCCTCGTGCTGGCGGCGGTGCAGCCGGGCTTCCTGACGGTGCCGAATCTCATCAATGTCGTCCGTCAGATCTCGATCAACGGGATTCTGGCGGTGGGCGTGACGTTTGTGCTGTTGACCGGCGGCGTGGATTTGTCGCTGGGATCACTGGTCGCGCTGACCGGCGTGGCGGCGGCTTGTTTTGCGCACCCGGACCAGTACCCCGTGATCCTCCCGGTGCTGATAGGGGTGCTGGTGGGCGCGGCGTGCGGGGCCGCGAACGGGGTGGTGGTGACCAAGGGCAAGGTGGCGCCCTTCATCGTCACGCTCGGGATGATGACGGTGGCGCGCGGTTTGGCGTTGGTCATCAGCGCGGGCAAACCGGTTTCGAACTTGAGCCGGGAGTTCACCGCGCTGGCCGGCAACGTGGGCGGCGTGCCGATCCCGGTCCTGATTTTGGCGCTGATTTCCGTGGTGGCGTATGTCTTTCTGAAAAACTTCCGGTTGGGCCGCTACGTCTATGCCGTCGGCGGCAACGAGACCGCGGCGCGTGCCTCGGGTGTCAATGTGCAGGCCGTGAAACTGTTCGCATACACGATGTCCGGTGCGCTGGCCGGGCTGGCCGGCGTCGTGTTGGCGGCGCGGATCACCACCGGGCAACCGAACGCGGGGGTCGGCTACGAACTCGATGCCATCGCCGCGGTCGTGATTGGCGGGACGAGTTTGTCCGGCGGCGTCGGCAGCGTGGGAGGCACGCTTCTGGGCGCGCTGCTGATGGGGGTCATCAACAACGGCCTCGATCTGATGAACGTGTCGTCCTACTATCAACAGATCGCCAAGGGCCTCATCATTGTGGGGGCCGTCTGGATGGATAAACAGCAGGAGAAATCATGAACCGAATCATGGCGTTAGTCACTGTCCTCGCCCTGTGCGGCTGCGGCCGGCAGGCTCCGCCGCAGGCCGGCGCGGAGCAGCCGGTCGTGATCGGCGTGACGCTGTTGAATTTGTCGAACGAATTCATCGTCATGCTGCAGCAAGCGATGGAAGCGAAGGCCAAGGAGCTCGGGGTCAAACTCATTGTCAACGACGCCCAGCGTAGCGCCGAGCGGCAGGTGCAGCAGGTCGAGAGCTTCATCGCGCAGAAAGTGGACGCCATCATTCTCAACCCGTGCGAGGTCGAAGCCAGTTCGCCAGCCGTCGAGAAAGCCCTCGCCGCCGGCATCCCGATAGTGAATGTGAACTCCACGACCAGGGCGGCCCCGACAGCCTGGGTCGGCTCGCAGGACGAGGCGTCCGGGCAGCTGGCCTTGGAGTACATCGCCAAGCGGCTTGGCGGCCAGGGCCAGGTCGTGATGATGCATGGCTTCATGGGGCAGGCGGCCCAGATCAAACGCGACCAGGGTGCCC
The DNA here is from genome assembly GCA_903912445.1 of uncultured Lentisphaerota bacterium. Taxonomy (GTDB): domain Bacteria; phylum Verrucomicrobiota; class Kiritimatiellia; order CAIQIC01; family CAIQIC01; genus DP16D-bin41. The sequence continues at coordinate 1,378 of CAIWHP010000049.1, read as the reverse complement.
GGGAAATCCTGGCACAGCATCCCCGCCTGACCCTGCTCGCCCAGCAGTCCGCGGAATGGGACCGGGCCAAAGCGATGACGCTGATGGAGAACTGGATCCAGTCCTACGGTGCCAAGATCAACGCAGTTTTCGCGCAGAACGATGAGATGGGCCTGGGGGCCCTGCTGGCCTTGGAGCAGGCCAAGCGGAAGGACAAAGTCATCGTGGTCAGCGTTGATGCCATTGCCGATGCGCTGCAAGCCGTCAAGGCCGGCCGGCTCGATGCCACGGTGTTTCAGGACGCGCGCGGACAAGGGGGCACAGCGGTGGCCATGGCCGTGAAGCTGGCCGGGAAGAAGCCTTGCGAGAAAGAAGTCTTCATCGCGTACAAGCTGGTGACCAAAGAAAATGTCGGTCAATACACGCAAGAATAACCCGGGAGTGCAGGGCAACCGTGAAAAGCCGCCCCGCCTTGCACGTCGCAACGCATCACACCGCGATATTTCCCGCAGGGCATCCGCGCCTCATGGTGGCAGGATAGCGCGGGTTCGTGGCAAGCTCTGTCGTGGTTTGTTATGGAGCCGCGTTGGCGGAAGGGGCCAAGGTGACCGACGGCATCGGCCCGGCCCTGAGCCATATTGTGACGGGCCGGACCGGCGACGTGCTCCAGTTCACCGCTTTGGTGAAGGATGCCCACGCCATGAAACTGGTGGTGCACCCCTACACGCTGCGCGCAGACGAACTGCCGAAGTACGCGGCCTCGTTCGAGGAGCTGTGCCGGATTTTCTTTGTGGAGGCCGGTGTGGATGGCGCGTTCAGCGACTTCCCCGACCGGGCCAAAGCTTTCGTATAGACAATGAAGCTACCGAAATAGAAGCCGGTGGCCTCAAACTCGCACCCGCCGGCAGGCACGCGGGTCTGCTGCGGTTGCCGCGAGAGGTCCGGGCCCGCCGTTCAGGCCTGCATTATTTGATTTCATTCGGCCCTTCCATGGGCTTACGATTTAGGCTTGTCAGCAGCGCTAATTCGTCTGTAGCTTTAACGGATTGGCGTGGTGATAGTTGATTGTTATGGCTGGACAGGAGCGATCGAACAGTTTAGACTCGGCGCAAGAAAACACAGCCTGTGTTGCCCACCGCCGCTCAACAGCAGCGCTTGGAAGGCGTTCGCGTCCGGCTCGTGCAGCCACGCGAACGGATGCGCTGCGACCAACTCCTCGCACAACACCATTACCTCGGCGCGCTCAAACCCGTCGGCGAACGACTGTACTATGTCGTCATCGACGCCCGCGGCCGTTGGCTCGGCGTGCTGATTTTCTGCGCCGCCGCGCGCCGGCTGCGTCCGCGCGATCAATGGATCGGGTGGACGGACGAACAACGTCGCCGCCGGCTGCCACTGG